>JALVEJ010000124.1 GCA_027031025.1 Flavobacteriales bacterium
CGTATGAACAAGCCGTAGCGGATTATTTTAAACAGATTAAAGAAAGCTGTTACAAATACCAGATAGATTATATTCCGGCGGATATTAATTTGGGCTTTAAACCGGTTTTGGTGCCGTTTTTATTGGCAAAGTAATACCAATATTAAATATAAATAGTCTAAAAGGGCTTTGGCATTCTATCGATACATGAAAACAGAAACGATTTGTCGGACTAATAAATATTTCTTTTTGGTATAAAATCTCAAAGTTTGGCATAATTACATCATTGCATCTTCATTTTTTCATCAACCAAAGCCAAAATTTCCTTTTCTTTATCTTGTGCTGCCTGTAAAATTTGTCCTGCCATATCCAATAATTCTTGTGCTTTTTCCTTATTTTTTAAAGATGCCGCATTGATTTTAACATTGTAATAAGCCCCATACACACCGGTTCGGGCTGCCATAGCACCGACAGCCACATCAGAAATAGATGCCGGCAAACCGGTTTGTGCCATTTCTTGCATAATTTCCATTGAATCATAGGCGGTTTGCATCACTTTTAAAGGAATTTCAGTAGCATATAAGGTAGCAGCTTCAATAGCTTCCGCTCTTACTTTTTTATCTTCTTCGGTTTTTTTAGGCAGTTTAAAGGCATCCATAATTTTGTTAAAAGCATTGGTATCTTCATCGACCAAGTGCATTAAGGTTTCTTTAAATTTTTGTCCTTTGACCGCCCAACCGGAATAATATGCCCATTTGTCATCCCAACCGCGCTTGTGCGAAGACAAATTGGCAACCATAGTTCCCAAAGCCACCCCCAAAGCTGCCGTATAAGCTGCAATGGAGCCACCTCCCGGAGCCGGCGCTTCCGATGCGGTTAAGTCGGCAAAATCTTTCAAACTTAAATCAACCAGTTTAGATTCGGCTTCATCTTCCAAAAGATATTCTATGATTTTTTCTTTCGGATTAAAAGGTTTTAAATCGTCAGCGCCTAAAGATTTTACAGCAATCAAGATTTTTTCACTTTCAGAAATACCTAAGGACCGTTGTTGTTTTGTCAAAAAATAATCGGCGGCATCAAGCAACACTTTTTTAGGCACCAAACCGATGATTTCCGAACCGGTTACGCGGACGCCACGTTTATCAGCCGATTTGACCGTTTCATCAAAAACCAGATGTACCGGTGCCGCTTTAATGTCAGTGATATTATATGATACTTGTGCAATCCCGTATTCTTCAATAAACCAACCAATACCTTTTACCCCTTTAAATTTTCCCGGAATACGCACCGGTTTACCATGCTCGTCTAAAACTTTTTTGCCTGTGAGCGGATTGCCTTCACGTTTAATCCGTCCGGCTTCTCTGATATCAAAAGCGATGGCATTGGCACGGCGGGTAGAAGTGGTATTGAGATTAACATTATAAGCCACCAAAAAATCACGCGCCGAAATAGCAATGGCGCCGGACTTTGCCACTTCATCATCAAAAGTATCGGGACCAAAGTCCGGTTGCCAACCGGGTTTTTGTAGCTTATCGGGCAAAGCTTCATACTCACCGGCTCTGACATTGGCTAAATTGCGACGTTTTTCCTCTGTGGCAGCATTTTCATAAAAATATACAGGAATATGTAATTCTTTTCCAACTCGTTCACCTAATTTGTGAGCATATTCAGCCGTTTCTTCCATTGAAATATTGGCTATCGGCACCAAGGGACAAACATCGGTAGCCCCAAAACGCGGATGTTCACCTTTATGATATCGCATATCAATAAGTTCTTTGGCTTTTTTGATTAACCGGTAAGCGGCTTCTACAACTTGCTCCGGTTCGCCTACAAAAGTAATAACCGTTCTATTGGTGGCTTTGCCCGGATCAACATCTAACAATTTCACCCCTTCTACCGTCTCTACTTGACGAGCTATTTCATTTATTTTATCTAGATCGCGTCCTTCGCTAATATTTGGGACACATTCAATTAAGCGCTTTTCCATATTTTTAATTTTTGGGCTTAAAAATACATAAAAATTGGTTATTATATAATGTATAAAAAATGAAAAAAGTAAAAAATATTTTTTTTGAATAATTTAAAAATCTTATATTTGCAGTCGCAAATGCTTGCAGGACCCATAGCTCAGTTGGTTAGTAGCACCTGACTCATAATCAGGGGGTCGCTGGTTCGAGTCCAGCTGGGTCCACTTTAACATTTTTAATAAAATATTTTTATCATTTCTAAAAATGTTATATATTTGCTTATTAAACCTAAAATATATTACATTATGAAAGGATTTTTCGCAACAATCTTAAGTTTTTTACCGGTGCTAATTTTTGCCGGTGGTCATCGTCCACCTACACCGGTTAGAGGTCCGGCGCCACCCCCAGGCTTGCCTATTGACCAATATCTATATATTTTATTTGCCATTGGAGTAGGAATATTTCTAATTTTACCGAAATTGGTCAGAATTAAAAAATAATTCCTTTCAAAATATAATCTATTGCCTGCTTTTTGCGGGCTTTTTTTTAATCTATTATACGCTTGATAAGAGCAGTTGTAGAACTATCATGGGGGTATGTCAACTGCTTAAAATCTTCTAAAATTCTGTTTGCCAGTCGTTTCCCGAGTTCCACACCAAACTGATCAAAAGCATTGATTTGCCAAAACCAGGCTTCGGTAAAGGTTTTATGCTCATAATATGCCAATAAAGTTCCTAAACTTTCCGGTGTCATTTCGTCTAATAAAATAATCGTAGAAGGACGATTTCCTTCAAAATGTTTATACGGCGTTTTATTAACATCAC
Source organism: Flavobacteriales bacterium (assembly GCA_027031025.1). Lineage (GTDB taxonomy): Bacteria > Bacteroidota > Bacteroidia > Flavobacteriales > Flavobacteriaceae > WGBX01. Next base: position 2,771 of record JALVEJ010000124.1, read on the forward strand.
CCATCATTAAAGCTTCTGCTTGCGCCACCATATTGGCTAAAAGCATTTTATGATTTTCTTTAAATCGAGTGTTTTTATTCTGTTTTTCGGCTATAAAATTAACGGGAACAATTTTGGTACCTTGATGTAATAATTGGAAAAACGAATGTTGGGCATTCGTCCCGGTATTGCCCCAAACAATATTACCGGTTTGCCAAGCTACGGGTTCGTTTGATAAAGTTACAGACTTGCCATTACTTTCCATTATCAATTGTTGCAAAAAATCCGGCAGATATTGTAGTTTATCGGCGTAAGGAATATAAGCTTCGGTTTCAAAACCATATAAATTATTGTATAAAATGGTCAAAAATGCGGCAAGTGCCGGTAAATTTTGATGAAAGTCTTCATTTCTAAAATGTTTGTCTAAAGCATAAGCACCAGCTTTTAATTTTTGAAAATTATCAAAACCGATAGCCAAAGGAATGGTGATGCCTGCGGAACTCCAAAGCGAATAGCGCCCACCAACCCAATCCCACATCGGGAAAATATTTTCGGGCGCTATACCAAAATCTTGTGCTTTATCTATTTGAGTGCTAACCGTCACAAAATGTTTGGCAATGGCATTTTTACCGAATTGTTTGATGTAAATTCCCTGAATTTTTCGGGCATTGGTCAAAGTTTCTTGGGTTGAAAAAGATTTGGATACAATGACAAATAAAGTCGTTTCTAAATCAATTTTGTCCAACAAACGGTCTAATTCAAACGGATCGATATTGGATAAAAAATGAATATTTAAATGATTGCGATAATCCGAAAGTGCTTTAACGACCATTTTTGGTCCCAAATCGGAACCGCCGATACCAATATTAACTACGTCAGTTACAGGATTACCGCTTATGCCTTTCCATTGTCCGGAAAGAACTTTACCGGTAAAAGATTTTATCCTTTCTTCTGCTTTTCTAATTTCGGGAATTATATTTTTTCCGTTGACTTGAACCGGTTTATCATCAAGTTGTCGCAAGGCAGTATGTAAGACGGCACGCTGTTCGGTTTTGTTGATGAGCTGTCCGGTAAACATAGCTTCAATGGCTTGACGGGTTTGCATTTCCTCGGCAAAATCGACAAAATATTTTAGCATTTCTACATCCCAACGGTGTTTTGAAAAGTCAAAATATATACCATTAAAGTCAAATGTAAAAGTTTTTAGATGTTCCGGATGGTCAAAATTGGAAAGCATCCGGTTATTTTTGATGGTTTCAAAATGTTTTTTCAGGTTTTTCCAAGAGTCTGTTTCAAAAGCTTTCATTATGGGTTATTTGATAATGTTGAGGAAATGAGGATTACTTGCACTTCAAAGATTATTTTATTTTTGATGATAATCTTTATTTCATAGAAAAACTGCATACATTTTGAGGAGTTGAGGATTTTGTTGACGTCGTTTCGGCCTAGTGTCCTGCAAGCATATTATTGTCATACCAAGCAATAATTATTTATTGAGATTTCTCTCCCTACTTTCGTAGGGATCGAAATGACAGCCAACTCCGTCTTTCTTCCAACCTTTATCGGATTTCAATTTGCAACTAATTCACGCGTTCTATTCTAGCACCTAATTTGTTTAATTTTTTGTCAATGGCTTCATAGCCCCGGTCAATTTGTTCAATATTATGTATCACGCTTTTACCTTCGGCTGACAGGGCGGCTATCAACAAAGAAACGCCGGCTCTGATATCAGGTGATGTCATTGTTGTGGATTTTAAAGGTGTTTTATGGTTTAATCCGATAACCGTTGCACGGTGCGGATCGTTTAAAATAATCTGCGCGCCCATATCGATTAATTTATCAACAAAAAACAATCGACTTTCAAACATTTTTTGATGTATCAACACCACACCTTCCGCTTGAATAGCCGTTACCAGCACAATGCTCAATAAATCCGGTGTAAATCCGGGCCACGGAGCATCGGAAACGGTCAAAATAGAACCATCCATAAAGGTTTGTATGGTATAATGCTCTTGTGCCGGAATATAAATATCATCATCGCGTCGTTCTAATTTAATCCCGAGTTTTTTAAACACGCGTGGAATTTGCCCCAAATTGTCCCAACTGACATTTTTAATAGTAATTTCAGAGCGGGTAATAGCTGCCAAACCAATCCAAGACCCTATTTCAATCATGTCGGGTAAGACGCGATGTTTTGTTCCGCTGAGTTTTGCAACCCCTTCAATCGTTAAAAAGTTAGAACCTATACCGGAAATTTTAGCGCCCATCCGGTTGAGCATTTTGGTCAGTTGTTGAATATACGGTTCGCAAGCAGCATTGTAAATAGTTGTTTTGCCTTTGGCTAGCACAGCAGCTAAAATAATATTAGCTGTTCCGGTAACCGAAGCTTCATCAAGCAGCATGTCAGCACCTTTGAGTTGTTCGGCTTCAACACTAAAAAAATGTTTATCGGGGTCAACTTCCAAATGAGCACCGAGTTTAATAAAGCCTTCAAAATGTGTATCTAACCGGCGTCGCCCTATTTTATCACCACCGGGTTTAGTCATATAGGCTTTACCGAAACGCGCTAGTAATGGTCCCATGATCATAATAGAGCCACGCAAGCCGCCGCCTTTGGTTTTAAATTCTTCCGATTGCAGGTAATCCAAATTCAAATCGTCGGCTTGAAAAACAAAAGTCCCTTTTGATTTTTTCCGTATTTTAACCCCGAGATTGCGTAAAATATCAATTAATTTATTGACATCGATAATATCAGGAATGTTTTCGATTTCGACTTCTTCATCGGTTAATAAAACCGCACTAATAACTTGCAAGGCTTCATTTTTGGCGCCTTGTGGTATAATTTCGCCTTTAAGACGATGTCCGCCTTCAATGATAAAAGACCCCATTAATTGCGTTTTTTTCGATAATTTTTTTTATGATGACCGTTATTTTTTCGTTTTTTGACCAACTGGCTGGCATCTCGCAATTCGTATTCATCTGCCTTTAAATCGATTTTACCATTGGACAAAATGCGTAAATGTTCAAAAATCACCTCATCGCTAACCGTATCTTTATTCCAAGTCAAATAGTTTTTTTTCATATGGTTGGCAATAGTCTGAATCAACAGATCTTTAAGTTCGCCTTCTTCCCATTTGACCGCTTCATCAATCATGCGTTTAATGATATGTCCGTAATATCTGAATTGATAACCTTTTTTGGGGTAAGGCAATTTTTCCGGGCGGGCTTTCAACTTCTCGGGACTAGGCTTTGGAAAAGGAGAGTCGACATCCAAATCGAAATCAGCCATAATAAACAAATGATCCCAAAGTTTGTGTTGAAAATCGGGCACATCACGCAAATGGGTGTTTTGTCTGCCAAGTAAATTAACAATGGCACGGGCATTCTTATTTCGTTGCTCCCTGTCTTCAATGGTTTTAAGATATTTAACCATTTCATGAATATACCGCCCGTATTCGGGAATAATTAAAGGCTCTCTATCGGTATTGTATGTAAATGTTCGTTCTTGCATATTTTTATGATTGATTGTTTTTTTGAGGAATTGAGAATGACTTCTGCTTCAGATACTATTGGTTCTTTCACACTTCAAACTTATTTCTGCTCTCAACTTGAGGAAATAAGGATGTTTTTATAGTTTTAATTTACAGCGCGACTAAACCTTCTATGTCTTCCATTGATTTATAACGGTTAATTACCGCATCCGGATCGTTTTCTTCGGTCACAACGGTGACGCTGACATATTTACCGGTTTTGGAATAATTTTTTTTTAAATCAATTTGTTGATTACCGAAACGTTCTTCTACTTTATTAACATTATCGTCTTGGTTTGGCATGATAAATTTATACATATATTTAGTAGGCCAATCGGTATTTTTTTCTAATTCTTCTTTTAAGCGATCATAAAAGGCTATTTTTTGAGCCGCCCGTTCTTCCGGTGTATGCGATTTGTTTGATGGTTGTTTTGACATGTAACTTTCTTTTAAAACACAAATATACGATTATTTGATATATTGTAGAAATAATTTAGCTTTGAGATTTTCATAATTATTTATACGCTCTTACTCAAAATTTCTCATTAGTTTTGCAACATCATCAATTCTCAGTATCGATATGAAAATAGTTTTGTCACCTGCCAAAAAACTGGATTTAAAATCCGGTTACTCCGAAATGCCTTATACAGAACCGGTTTTTTTGAATGAAGCGGAAAAATTGATTATGGTGATGCGACAAAAAACACCGGATGAGATCAAACAATTGATGCAACTGTCAGACAATTTGGCTAACCTGAACTGGGAACGCTATCAAGCTTGGCACAAAAAAATTGACAAGACCGCACGTCCGGCTATTTTTACCTTTAACGGCCATGTGTTTGATGGTTTGAACGTTAAAAATTTACCGGCAGAAAAACTTCCGGAATTAAACCAAAAAGTGCGTATTTTATCGGGCTTATATGGGGTACTGCGACCTTTTGACCTGATTTATCCTTACAGACTGGAAATGGGCACTAAATTAAGGTTTGACAATTATAAAAACCTCTACGGCTACTGGTGTCAAAAAGTAACAGAATACCTTAATAATGAAATGCCGGAAGGAGATTTTTTAGTCAACTTGGCCAGTCAAGAATATTTTAAAGTTATCGACAAAAAACAATTTAAACATCCTGTTTACGACATTGTTTTCAAAGACTACAAAAACGGCGAACTTAAAACTATTAGTTTGTATGCCAAAATTGCCCGTGGTTTGATGACGCGCTTTATCATTCAAAACCATATCAATACACCTGACGATCTCAAACTTTTTGACACAAACGGCTACCGGTATGATGAGAGTTTATCATCCGATTTCCGGTTGGTTTTTACGCGTTGAGTTATTAAACAAAAATTATGCTTGGCATTGTAAATTAATGTATCTTTGTTGTATCAATTAAGACTCATGCAAAAGGATTTAAGTCATTATAGAAAGGTTTACCAACGTGCCGAACTCGATGAAAAAACTGTGCCGGATAACCCTATGGAATTGTTTCGTAATTGGTTTTACGAAGCAGAAAAAAATGAAAATTGCATTGAGGTTAATGCCATGAGTTTAGCTACAAACGGGACAGATGGTTTTCCGCGAATCAGAGTGGTTTTGCTTAAAAAATTCACTTGGGAAGGTTTTATTTTTTACACCAATTACAACAGCGAAAAAGGACGAGCCATTGCACAAAATCCTAAGCTTTCCTTGGCTTTTTTTTGGCCTAAAATGGAACGACAAATCATCATTAAAGGTCTTGCAGAAAAACTCAGTGCAAACTTATCTGACGGTTATTTTGAAACCCGTCCGCGCGGAAGCCAAATTGGCGCGTGGGCTTCTCCGCAAAGCGAAGTTATTCCTGATAAACAATTTTTAGAAGAACGCTTTAAAGCCTTCGAACAACAATTTGAAGGGCAAGAAATACCACGTCCGCCTCATTGGGGCGGCTATATGGTCAAACCGGTAGAAATAGAATTCTGGCAAGGACGTCCCAACCGCCTTCACGACAGAATTCGTTATACCTTACAAGAAGATTTTTCTTGGAAAAAAGAACGTTTAGGAAGCTAAACCGATAAGAGATCAACAGCTAAAAAAACATTAATGAAACTTAACAAAATATCATAAAAAAAACAATTATCAATGAAAAAACAGCAAAAAACACCCCCCAAAAAAAACATTTCGTTAAAACGCATTACACTATTATTTATCATGTATACCTTTATATATTTAACGGTATTCGCTTTTATTGATTTTTATGCATTTTATGCTATTAATCCCTATTTACTCACAATATTATCGGTGCTATTAGGCGCCGGTTCCACCTATTATCATGTTACCAAATATTACAATCCTGTTGTGGAACATATCGTCAAGAAATTGGAAGATTAAACAAAGCCGTTTCAACTTCCAGCTTTTTTATAAAAAATAGCAAATTATAAGTCTTTTAAAATAGCATTATAGCAAAAATAAGCCGGATTTTTTCAACGATATTAAAAAGTCCGCTGATTTAAAAAAAAATAACAAAAATCAACAAATAGCTGTTTATAAATTTCTATTTTTGTCGAAATACTGAAAAAACCATAATTTCATGAGCACAGAAGCTTTACATAAAGATACAAAAACCCTCGACCACGTTGTGGTACGATTTGCCGGCGACTCCGGTGACGGTATGCAATTAACCGGCACCCAGTTTTCTACATCGGCGGCATTGCTTGGTAACGATGTTGCCACATTTCCCAATTATCCTGCTGAAATACGAGCGCCGCAAGGTAGTTTGTATGGCGTATCGGGCTTTCAAGTCAATATCGGACAAACCGAAATCAATACACCCGGTGATGATTTGGATGTCTTAGTGGCAATGAATCCGGCTGCTTTAAAAACCAATATTAAAGATTTGAAACCCGGACACATGGTAATTGTAGATGCCGATGCCTTTACCAGAAGCAATTTGCAAAAAGCCAAATACGAATCCAACCCTCTGGAAGACGGTTCTTTATCCAACTATAATGTCGTTCCGGTTCCTATGACTTCGCTGACCCGTGAAGCCTTAAAAGATACCGGATTGGACAGTAAAAGTATGACCCGTAGTAAAAACATGTTTGCTTTGGGGATGCTGTATTGGTTGTATAGTAAAGACCCCAAATACACTGAAGAATTTCTCAGAAAAAAATTCAAAAATAAACCCAAAATCGTAGAAGCCAACATCAAAGCTTTAAAAGCCGGTTATCATTTTGCTGACACCTTAGAACTAATGCCGACGCATTATGTGATTGGACCCGCTAAAAAAGACAAAGGTACCTATCGCATTATTATGGGTAATCAAGCAACAGCTTGGGGTTTTATGGCAGCAGCCGAAAAATCGGGCTTACAATTATTTTTAGGCTCCTACCCCATTACACCGGCTACTGATATTTTGCATGAATTAGCCAAATGGCGTAACCTCAATGTGTTAGCTTTTCAAGCCGAAGACGAAATTGCCGGTATCAGTTCGGCTATAGGCGCTTCATTTGCCGGAAAATTGGCTATTACAACCACTTCCGGCCCCGGATTAGCTCTCAAAGGTGAAGCCTTAGGTTTAGCTATTATGCTCGAAATACCATTGGTTGTTGTCAATGTTCAACGCGGCGGTCCCTCAACCGGTTTGCCAACCAAAACCGAGCAATCGGATTTGATGCAAGCCATGTATGGACGTAATGGTGAAAGTCCGGCTATTGTCATCGCTGCCAAATCTCCGGCAGACAGTTATGACATGGCTTATATGGCCGCTAAATTGACCTTGGAACACATGACGCCGGTAATCCTTTTAACTGATGGTTATATCGGTAATGGTTCCGAACCTTGGCGCATCAAAACATTAGATGAAATGCCCGACATTAAAACCTATCAAATCACTGAATACGTCGAAGATTTTCATCCCTACAAACGGGACCCGAAAACCTTGGCACGCCCTTGGGCGATACCCGGCACTCCCGGTTTGGAACATGTCATAGGCGGACTTGAAAAAGATAAAATAGAAGGTACCGTTTCATACGACCCTATTAACCATGAAGAAATGGTGAAACTCAGAGCCGAAAAAGTACGTAAAGTCAAAGACTTTATTCCGCCATTGGAAGCCGAATTTGACCAAGAAGGCGACTTGTTGGTTGTTGGTTGGGGCGGCACATACGGTAGCTTGAAAACCGCCGTAAAACGTTTTAAAGAAGAACACCCCGAATACAAAGTCGGCTTGGCACATTTCTCCTATATCAATCCGTTGCCACATGGCGTTGACAAAGTATTTTCCAAATACAAAAAAATCATTGTTCCCGAATTAAATATGGGACAATTTGCCGACTTATTACGGATGAACTATCCAAAGTTTGATTATATCAAATATAACAAAGTTCAAGGTTTGCCATTAGGTTCCGAAGAACTGATTAACAAATTTAAAGAAATCCTTAAAGACGCATAATTATGACCACAAATATCAAATATACATTTAAAGATTTTGCCAGCGACCAAGATGTCAGATGGTGTCCGGGTTGTGACGATTATGTCATTCTGCGCTCCATTCAAAAAGCGCTTCCTGAAATAGGCAAGAAAAAAGAAGATATTGTATTCATTTCCGGTATCGGTTGTTCATCGCGTTTTCCTTATTATATGGACAATTACGGTATTCACGGTATTCACGGACGGGCAGCCGCCATTGCAACCGGAACTAAATTAGCCAATCCTAACCTCAGCGTTTGGGTGGCTTCCGGAGACGGTGATGCCATGGCTATTGGCGGTAACCATTTTATACATGCCATTCGTCGAAATATAGATTTGAATTATATCTTATTTAATAACGAAATTTACGGATTGACCAAAGGACAATTTTCGCCCACTTCATTATTGGGACAAAAAACCAAATCGTCACCTTATGGCAACGTGCAAGCGCCTTTTCATCCGGGCGAATTAGCCATTGGCGCACAAGCTAAATTCTTTGCCCGTGTTGCCGGTAATGATGCCAAATTACAAACTAAATTGTATATTGAAGCAGATAAGCACAAGGGCTTTTCATTAGTAGAAGTATTACAAAATTGTGTTATTTTTAATGATGGTGCTTATAAAGATATTGCAGACAAATCGGTTAAAGACGATGCTCAATTGGTTGTTGAACACGGCAAACCCATGATTTTTGGCAAAAACAAAGACAAAGGCATTATCTTGGACGGCATGAAACTGAAAGTCGTCAAGATAGGAGAAAACGGCATCACCGAAGATGACATCTTAGTACATGATGCCAAAGAAAAAGACCCAACGCTGCATTTAGCATTAATCAACATGAAAGCGCCTGTTGTTATGGGGGTTATCAGAGCGGTTGAAGAGCCAACACTTGAAGAACGGGAAGCTAAAGCCACCGAATACGCTAAAGAAGTTAATCCGATTAAAAGTTTCAACGACTTATTATTCTCAGGACAAACTTATGAAGTAGATTAAATTTATTAAAAAAACCCATACAAAGCCG
>JALVEJ010000125.1 GCA_027031025.1 Flavobacteriales bacterium
AGCCGAATGGTTAAAGCTTTTCGGATTGTTATTCGGAAAAGAAAAACAAGCAGACAGCGTTTTTGAGCAAATCGAAAGTCGTTATTTAAAAATCAAGCAACAAATAGATACGATAAGTCAAAAACCTTTGGTATTTCAGGGCGGTATGTTTGGCGACAAATGGTTTGTGCCGGGTGGAAAAAGTTACGCTGCCCAACTGATTAAAGATGCAGGCGGACAATATATTTGGCAGGACGATACACACAGTGGTAGTGTCACGCTAAATTTTGAAAATGTTTTGCTGCAATTGCCCAAAGCCGATGTATGGCTCAATCCCGGCATGTTGATAAGTAAAGAAGCTATTGCCAAAGAGATACCGGCGGCAAAAAGTTTTAAATCGTTTAAAAATAATAGAATTTATACTTACAATTTAACGCGTGGTCCCGGTGGAGGGGTCTTGTATTTTGAAGAATCTAATGCTTATCCCGACAAGGTTTTAAGCGATTTGTTTTATATTTTTCATCCGGATCAATTGCCCGGTTATCATTTTTATTTTTATAGCATCGTAAGGTAATCGTCTTTCAAACTTCAAAAGTTTTGCCTTCTTGCGCAATATCGACATTTTTAAATAATTCGGCAGCTTCTTTTTTAAAGAGGCTTTCATCGGGATAGCGAGACGAAAAATGACCTAAAACCAATGATTTTACACCGGAATCTTTGGCTATTTTTGCTGCCTGTTTGGCGGTGCTATGCTTGGTTTTAGCTGCCAAATCTTTGTGTTTTTCAAGAAAAGTGGCCTCGTGATAAAGCAAGTCGATACCATTGATGAGCGGAATGATATCCGGTTTATAAATCGTGTCGGAGCAGTAAGCATAAGACTTGGGAGGTGGTGGCGGCAGTGTTAACTTTTCATTGGGAATGACGCTGCCATCTTCACTAATAAAATCTTTCCCGCGTTTGAGATTATGATAGGCCCAAGTTTCTATTTCGGGGTATTGTTTGACGGCTTCAATATTGAGTTTACGCAAAGCCGGTTTTTCTTGAATTAGAAAGCCGTTGGCATAAATACGGTGTTCTAATGGAATGGTTTTGACCGAAAACCGGTCGGTATCTAAAATAAGTTCGCTTTCCGGAGAAGTCAATTCATGAAAAAATAAGGGGTAATTGATATCGGTTTGAGTTAATTTGAATTGCAATTCGATGATGGCTTTCAATCCGGTAGGCGCATAGATATGAATGGGTTTGTCTCTCCCAATCAATCTCAAACTCGACAAAAATCCGACTAATCCGAAAAAATGGTCGCCATGTAAATGGGAAATAAATATATGTTGAATTTTGTTGAATTTATGTTTGTATTTTCGCAATTGAATTTGCATGCCTTCACCGGCATCAATTAATAACAGTTCGTTGTTGATTTCCAACAATTGCGAACTGGGGAAAACCGTGCTTCGTGGTGTAGCAGAATGACAGCCGAGAATATGTAACTTCATAAACGTTGTTTTGTAAGAATTGCTTCAAAGTTACATTAATTTTGTTAGTTTTTAAAAACAAAAAAACGGCAAGCCTAAAAGCTTACCGTTGAACATATTTAAAAAAAAGCTTTTTTAACTAAACATGATATTGTAAACGCGGTCAATTTCTTGAGTCAAACGCGGCACATTGATATGGCGGGCTTGTCGTATGGTTTCTCTGCCGTCAAAATAAGCTAAGACCGTTGGAATGACAAAAACATTATAATAACCGCGCGCTTCGGGTAACATTTGCACATTAATTTCCAAAAAATCCATTTCTGGAAAATGTGCTTCTAACATTTTTTGTAATTTGGGTGATAAGGCATCACCGACATTGCAGGATTCGTCTGAGAAAAATACCAATACAGCCGGATGTTCTCTCAAAAACTCATTGGCTTCTTCCAAGGTTTTTGCAAAAGTGTATGACATGGTTAAATGCTTTAATTTTAAGGGCAAATATATTATTTTTTTTGATTTGGTAATATGCTAAGATAAATTTTTTGTTAATTTTTAAAGCATACATATTCAAGTGATTATAACCAATTTAACCGGAGTATCAATGCGGTTTTTTAACAAAAATATTGTGTAAATTTAAAATCGGTTGTGTATCTCTAAATTTATTCTTAATTTTGTAACAATATTAATTTTAAAATTAAAAAAATATGGGATTATTTTCATTTATCAAAGATGCCGGCGCTAAACTGTTCGGTCACGAAGAAGAAAAAGTTATGGAAACCAAATCAGTTGAAGAGCTCAACTACGAAAAAGCACAAAAATTAATGCAACAAATTATGGCTTTGGGCTTGCCGGTAGAAGATTTGAACATTGTTATTGTAGAAGACAAGGCGCTTGTTTTCGGAACGCCGGCAGACCAAGCGACCAAAGAAAAAATTATTTTAACAGTGGGTAATACCGAAGGTATTGCAGAAGTAGATGATAGAATGGAAGTGCCTAATCCGGAACCGGAAGCGACTTTTTACACTGTTAAAAAAGGGGATTATCTGAGTAAAATTGCCAAAGAAGTATATGGCGATGCTTCCAAATACAATGTGATTTTTGAAGCTAACAAACCTATGCTTAAAGACCCCGATTTGATTTATCCGGGACAAGTTTTAAGAATTCCACCATTAGATTAATTTGAGTATTGATAACCAACAAAAAAACCGGCAAAAAGCCGGTTTTTCTGTTAAAAACAACTAAAAAGTTTGCCGGTTTTGTAAGCTTTGACTAAATTACACGAATATTCATATATATATGAAGTTCCGGTTTTTAATTTTATGGCTATTCTCTTTTGTGGCTTCAGCCCAAAATACATTTGAATTGACGTCCAATAATAAAGTTGCGCAAATTCCTTTTGAATTGGTCAACAATTTGATTATTATCAAGGTTGATGTTAATGGTAGCACCATGAATATGGTTTTTGATACCGGTGTTAAAGAAACCATATTAATTAATCTTAAATCTATTGATTCGCTAAATTTGAAAGGTTTAAAAACCAAATTGTTTGCAGGTGTTGGTAATGAACATACTGCCATTGAAGGTTTGTCGTCTGTTCATAATAAACTTAGTTTGAATGGCAAAATACATAATTTTGATGCTTTAATTTACATTATTACCGGCGCAGAGTTTCATTTTTCGGAAAATATCGGTGTTAATATCAATGGGCTTATTGGTGGTGAGTTGATTAAAGATTTTATAGTTCAGATAGATTATAAAAACAAATTTCTCAGATTTTATAATCCTCAAAACTTTGACCGGAAACTTTTA
>JALVEJ010000126.1 GCA_027031025.1 Flavobacteriales bacterium
ATGGGATTGATAACGAGTTTAAGTTCCAGTACGTGTATAACCACACCGACCACTTGGGCAACATCCGCCAAAACATTACCCGCGAGAATGGAAACTTGACCGTTTTGCGCGAGCATAATTATTATCCTTTCGGGCTTTTGCACAAGGGCTACAACGAAAACGAGCAAGATTTAATATACGACAAGGAGCAGGATTTTATTTTTACGGTGCAGGCGCAGGCGGGGAGGTATAAGTATAAATTCCAAGGCCAAGAACGCCAGGAGGATTTGAACCTGGGCTGGGATAGTTTTAAGTACAGGAATTATGATTATGCGATAGGAAGGTTTTTTAATGTGGATCCGTTGGCGGCTAAATATCCCTACAATTCCACGTATGCTTTCCAAGAAAATAAATTGGGCTTGGGAAGAGAGTTGGAGGGTAAAGAATTGGAATTCCATAAATGGTTGGTTCAAGATGCAACTGAAAATCCAAATGGCGTAGGAGCTCATATAATGGGATTTACTAAAGGAGTTACAAATGCCGTTAAAAATACTTATGATGCCATAACCAATCCCAAAGAGACATTAAAAGGTATGGCAAACATTATGGTTATGGGTTTATCACAAGGTAACCCTGCCAGAATGCTTGAAATGGATGAGCAACTTGGCACAAATAGCTTTGAAACAAGTATATCTATTGCACAAGGACTAAATAATAGTTACGAAGCAGTAGTTAACGGAGACGGTTTTGAACGAGGCGAAGTTCTTGGTGAAGCTTTTGGAACTATTGCAATCGGTGAAGGAATTGGCGCAGGGCTGAAAGGATTAGGAACAATATTTAAATCAACTAAACCTTCTCCTGTCCAACAAGTATTAAATACAATCAATGAAATTAAATCTGAAGGAGGACAGGTAAAAATAAACCCTACATCACCAAATCAAGAATTAAATTTAACTATTTTTAAAGGAAATGAAAAATTAGATTTTAGAATAGAAACTCATGTTGTTCCCAAAAAATATGGTGGCAATGGCAAAACTCCTCAAAGGCATATGAATGTTGATTTATATCCTAAAAAGAAAAATAGTCTACCTAACAATGGACATAAAATCCTAGAAGAGAAATGATAACAGATGAACAATTATTTATTATAGAAGTATTCAAATTAGTTCCTCTTAATAGAGCAGAACTACTTATTCAATCACCTCATTTAGAAATTTTGGACATGCTGCGTAGAATGAATTTTAAAGAAAAAATAGAAGGTTTTAAAGCAATTAAATTGAACAAAAAGAATAGAGAAATACTAACTGATGAAATTATTTATAATGATATTCATCAATACATACATCAATTAAAAATTTTTGTGGATGGAGAAAAAATTTTTGAAGGATATGATGGTTTAGAATATGGCATTTTCTCAAAGAAATTTAATATCCCAGAAAGCTTTAAAAAAAGATATAAAAGTAAAGATATGCTTATGATTTCTGAGGATTGGTAATTAACATAAATTTATTTTGAAAGTTTAAAAGTAAAATTAAAATCAAATAAAAGTATGGACTTTATCTTTACCGTGCAAGCCCAGGCGGGGAGGTATAAGTATAAATTTCAAGGCCAGGAACGGCAAGAGGATTTGAATTTGGGTTGGGATAGTTTTAAGTACAGAAACTATGATTATGCCATTGGGCGTTTCTTTAATGTGGATCCGTTAGCGGAGAAGTTTCCGTATATGACGGTTTATCAGTTTGCTGGAAATAAACCCGTTTGGTCGCCGGAAATTGAAGGTTTGGAGAGTGGTGTGGATGTAATGATGAAGGTGAGGGATGAAGAGATATTAAACCGTGATAACAACAATAATAATTCTAATTCCGGAAATAATAATTCAACACAGAATACCGAAAACAATTCTACCGGAGATTCTAATTCCTCAACTGGTTCGTCAAATGTTAATAATACTGACAATAATATTCAGGACTCACATATTGTTTTCTCACCGGGGACGACACAAGAACTACCGGTGGGGACAGTAACTAATGGAGGGGTAGAATTACCACAAAATTTTGGCACATGGAATACGCCAGGTTCGGATGGAAGACAATGGATTGGTTGTATGTCCTGTCATGGTGAAAATGGAGCATACAGAACATTGGCTTATGAATCACCATCAAGAGAAATTGGTAAATTTACTGCAGAATTTTTTACCGGCATGATGGTTGGAGGAGTTCTAGAAGGATTTATTAAGAGTTCTTTCTCGTTCACGGTATCATCAAATCAAAAATCACTTTTTAGTGGAGAACGTCTTTTCCAATCTAATGCTGTAGGTTATAAAAGTCCTTTATTTGGCAGATATCATCCCAAATATTTACCGGATGGCAGAAGAGGTTTATTAAATCGTGGGGCTTTCAGAACAGGTTGGAGTAATCATGGTAACAGACATGTTTTTAGGACTGCTTTTGGGAAAAGAGGCACAAAATGGAAAATAGATTGGTTTTATGGAGATAAATAGAGTAGAAAAATACAAAATATTAAATTCCAAAGATTTACAACGATTAAAAAAGCGTTTAAATCAAGCTGAAGGTTTTAATAAGAATTTAGCAAGTCAAATCATCAAACTCATAGAAAATATAGATAAAAAGAAAATAAACAATACAGGTTCTTTAATTGAAATTATAGATGATCCAAAAAAAGGTGGATTTTTTCTTAGATTAAAATCAATTGATAATAATATAGATATTGATATTTCTTTGTATAGAAACTACATAGAGATGTATGTTGCTGAAAAATTATATCCAATTTTTGATTCGGATTTCATTTCAAATGAAAAAAAAATACTGGAATATTTAAAACATTGGTTTAAAAAGGATATTATTAGAGAAACTAAGTACACAAAAAATAGCATTAAAAGTGATTCTTTTTTTTATTATGATTCAGGGAATAAAATAAAACTCCATGAAACTAGAGACATAAAACAAATTTTTAAAAAAGGACAAACATCAAAAATTCAAAAGTATAATAAATGGGTGAATGATAAATAGCTTTAAGTATCGCAATTACGACTACGCCATTGAGCGTTTCTTTAATGTGGATCCGTTGGCGGAGAAGTTTCCGTATAACGGCGTGTATAATTTTAGTGAGAATAGGGTTGTGGATGGTAGAGAGTTTGAAGGGTTGGAGGTGCTCATTGTTACAAAGCGAGCGTCCCTTTCTGTTTATGGTTCGGTAGCAACGGAATCAGGTATAGCTATTGGAAGGGATGGGGTTAAAGTTGTAGGTATTATG
>JALVEJ010000127.1 GCA_027031025.1 Flavobacteriales bacterium
CTGGGTCGCCTATCAAAAAGTTTAATTTTGTCGCCTTTGCTGTATGATAAATTTTTTCTATCAAATCTAATTTTTCACATTGTGTTTTTTCCTTTGGTGGCGATTGGATTTTATACACTACCCGATTTGTTCTCTTACACCTATCAACTTCGGATTTTGCTTCAGTTTCTGTATCGTATTCTTTTATAAATATCGGTAATGGTTGTTTTATCAGGTTTTTTGCTTCTTTTAATCCTATTCCTAATATACATCGTGCAAATTTAATTGCATCTATTCTGTGCGGGATTTCTGTTAAATATAATTTGTTCATTATTGACTTATGTTTCTGGTTAATATTTCCTTTAATTTTAAATTATAATTGTTTTCGATTACGTTATACATACGTATTTCCCAAACTTCAAACCAGAGCCACTCCCCGACTTCTCTCGGTCGCTGTCCGAATTGTTTCCCTATTCCTATTTTCGTTCCGGCTGATTTCAATGCATTAAAATTGTCAATCCCTGCTTCCTTTTGCTCATCTGTAACTTTGGCTTTTAATTTCTGCTCAAAGTTAGCGACTTCATTTAATATTTCAACGCCTGTTTTCCAAACTTGCATAATTTCAAGCAAATACAAGTTTTCGTCATTAGCTTCGGTGTCTTTGAATATCTTATAAACGACCTTGATATTTTCAAGTTCAAATTCTTGTAAGGCAATTTTCAAAGTTTCTACCTCATCAAATGTTAAATCAATTAATTGCTTTCCGGTCTTGCTTGGCTTTATTGCTTCAATCAATGGGTCGTATATCTTTTGCGAGTCCTCATCAAACTGCAAATAATCAATCAATTTTATGTCCTGTATTTTCGCTTTCATTAGTATATTGAATTTTGTTTAAAGAAATAGTATGCATACGTTCCGGCATCGATGATGTGGTCGAGTCCGCTTTTTTTGTCAATCATTCCATTTGCATCGTATGTGATTGTTTCCAATGCATCGGCAAAGTTCGGACATTTGTCTTTATTTACAAATAAGGTTTTTTTCTCAAATCCGGCTACCGTGATGTTAATCCTATCTCGGACAAATGGATTTTTCTTTTTGGTCTTGATTATAAATCCGGCACTTTTCAAAATCTTAATATCTGTTATGCTTCCGGACGATGTTTTCCGGTTGTTTCCACTTGCATCGGGGTAGATGATGATTGTCTTGTTTGGATATCGTTGCCGGTAAATTTCAACAACTTGTTTCGTGTCGAATGCGTTTGTTAACTCATCAACGGCATAAAAAATTCCGTTATGCTCCCCATAAATTACTCCGGACATTTTGCCAATGTTAAAATCCTGCCCGATGTGTAAAATTTCAAAATCATCAACGGTCTTGTTTGTGTTATTTGCTTTTGGGTCATAAGTATAAAAAACGTTTCCGGTCTTAATGTTCACAAACTTTCCGAGTAGGTATGCTTCAAGCTGTTTGTCAGTGTATATCTTTTTAAGTGTGTTGATATAATATTCTGATACAAACGGATTATCGTATGTGCTTGCCTGTATCAGTTTGCCTTTTTCCTGCTTCTTAAAAAAATTGTACATAAAATTAAATCCCTCCGGCGTACTGACAAATCCTATCTGATTTGGCTTTCCTATTGGTGTCCGGTTTCGTGCTGATATGTTTTTAAGTAATTCTGTCATCTTGGCGTGTGGTATAATATCTACCTCATCAATCAATGCGAATGCCGTTTCGTACCCGACAATACTTTCCGGTTTATCTAATGACCGCATTTTAATCGTTCCGTATGGTGTAAAAAATTCCTTATCCGTTTTGTTTAACTTGTATTGAATTTTAAACTTTGTCAAATATTCGCTAAAATTTTTAAATGCGATGTCCTTTATCAAGCTGTAAGTCGGAAGGTAGTATGCGATGTCCTGTCGGTGTGTGATTAGTTCCTTGATGCTTTTAATCGTTCCGGCTATACTTTTTCCTCCTCCATACCCTGCCACCAATCCGACAAATTCATCGTTTGCATTTACAAATTCATTCTGATGCTTCAATACTTCAATTTCAACTTTCATCTTGGTCTTGTTTTTCTTTTTTGCTTATCACTTTAAAGGTTACCTCTGTCAGTGGCTCTTGATTTTGCGTTTCTTTATTCGTGCTTACTCTTGATAACTCATCATCGTTTGCCAAAAGTTTAAATAAAAAAATTCGCTCAACTGCTGACTTGGAATTATAAAATTCTCTCATCAATCCCTCCTTGATTACTATCCGATTTTTACTTAATTCTTTTTTAATATCGGTATAATCGTTTGATTTGGTTGGAAAGAAATTATAAAACGTAAACTTTGAAATATCAGCATAAACGCATGCTTGCTCAATATTTACAAGTTTCCGATTTTGGATTTCTGTAATTAATCTTTGTTTTATTTCCTCTTTATCGTATGCCATTTGCTTTTAAGTATTTTTGTTTGTCTGCTTCTTGGATTAAATACTTTCCAAACTTACGGATTGCATTCTTTTTGTTGATTGCTCTTATTATTGGCAGATTCGGGTCGATGTATGCTTTGTGTGTTGCTTTTGACTTTTTGTTGATATCTATTACTTCTACCTTTTCGATTTTTATTTCAATTACTTTTAAATTCCTTTTTAATTGGAATAATTTAGTTCCATTGATGTGTTTGGCTCTACCTATCCATTTTAATTCCTTTTTTTGTTTCTTTTTAATGCTTATTTGCGTGTCGGGTTTAATGTTCTGTATTGTTTTCATTTGCTTTTAGTTTTTTAAGGATTAATCTTTGTTTTTATTCACTTGCAAGATGCCGTTTATTTTTATTGGCATATCTGGGTAGCTGTTTTTCACTCTGTCAATGATTACCTGACAATAAATCGGGTCAAGTTCCATTGAATAGGTTTTTCGATTTGTCTTTATGCCGGTGATTATTGTCGTGCCACTCCCTGCGAAAAAATCGAGGACGCTTTGCCCCTGCTGACTGCTGTTATTAAAAAGTAATGCAAATAAAGAGACCGGCTTCATTGTCGGGTGTAGTTCGCTTCGATGTGGCGATTGTATGCGGATTGTCGAGTCCTGTAATTCGTTTAATTTTTCCTCAATGTAGGCGATGAGTTCCGGCTTTTTCATTTTCCGGATATCCTTTAACTCGTCATCTCTGATTATTGTGTTCGGTGTCTTTTTAGCAAAGTAATGAGCATCGCCCTCTAACCATCCATACAGACACGGCTCGTGCTTCCAGTGATAATCCTGACGCCCCATTACTGA
>JALVEJ010000128.1 GCA_027031025.1 Flavobacteriales bacterium
TCCGGCTTTGTTTCTACTAAGCGTATCCATAATAGAAGCAAAATAATCTAATGCTTTACGCTCGTCGGAGCCGGGTTTATATTGCTGATCATTTTGGGCTTCCTTTAATACTTTTAAAGTGTTTTGATCGGTTTTTTTTCGCAATTCGTCAAAACTACCCCAGCGGCTACGGTCTGCCGGTATTTCGGTTTGTTTCATCCACACACCGTTGACATAATTATAAAAATCGTCTTGTGGTTTGACTGTGGTATCCATATATTTCAAATTCAATCCGGTTGTTTCTTTCATAGAATTTCTTTTTTTATCAAGTTTTTGAGAAGTTTGATTACAAGCAACCAATCCTAATAAAATCAATAAGACGCTAAAATATTTCATTTCTACTTTGTATTTTTTAGAGGACAAAATTAAACTTAAATGTGGTATAAGTCTGTTAAGAAAGTGTTATAATTATTCAAATTGAAAGTAATGCCAATTTTACTTATAAAAATGTAATATGTTCAGTAATTCTAAACATAATTTGAAAGATATAAAACCATTAAGAAATTAAGAAATATGAAAGATTGCTTTATCATGTCCAAATGGACTTTTTAATTTTAAATGAGACTATTGAGAATTTGAAAGTAGTATAAAATTGCAAAAAGTTTGGTTCAAGTCGCCTTGATAAATTCTCGTTAAAATCAAATTTTCCAAAAAAATATCAGTAGTTTTGCACGCAAAGTTAAGAACTTATGTCAGAAAAGTATTTGTCGGATATAGAAATTGCTAACAGCGTTAAGCCGGAAAAAATAAAGAAAATTGCCAAAAAATTAGGCATCAGTAGTGACGATTTGGAACCCTATGGCAAATACAAAGCCAAATTGCCATTACACTTGATTGATGAAAATAAAATAAAGGATCATCACTTAGTTTTGGTGACGGCTTTAACGCCAACTCCTGCCGGTGAAGGTAAAACTACCGTAAGTGTCGGGCTGACTGACGGTTTGAATAAGATTGGTAAGCAAGCAACTGTGGTGTTACGTGAGCCTTCTTTGGGTCCGGTGTTCGGTATCAAAGGTGGGGCTGCCGGTGGGGGCTATGCGCAAGTCATTCCTATGGAAGACATCAACTTGCATTTTACCGGCGATTTTGCAGCTGTTGAAAAAGCCAATAATCTGCTGTCTGCTTTAATCGATAATCATATCCACCATAACAATAGTTTACGCCTTGATGTCCGTCAAATTTTTTGGAAACGGGTTATGGATATGAATGACAGAGCCTTGCGGCATATTGTTGCCGGACTGGGTGGCAAAACCAACGGTGTCCCACGTGAAGATGGTTTTAATATCACGCCGGCATCAGAAGTGATGGCAATTTTGTGTTTGGCTAAGGATTTGGCCGATTTGAAAGACAAACTCGCTAATATTTTAGTAGGCTTAAATATGGATGGTGAACCGGTTTATGCACGTGACTTAAAAGCACAAGACGCCATGACCATTTTACTTAAAGATGCCATTAAACCCAATTTGGTGCAGACACTGGAACATAATCCTGCGATTATTCACGGCGGACCTTTTGCCAATATTGCCCAAGGAACTAACTCTATTATTGCTACTAAAATGGGCTTATCGTTGAGTGATTATGTGGTTACAGAAGCGGGATTTGGGGCAGATTTGGGTGCCGAAAAGTTCTTGAATATCAAGAGTGTTTACGGCGGACTTAATCCGGAGGCGGTTGTCTTAGTGGTTACTGTCAGAGCTTTGCGACATCACGGCGGACAAAAAGATTACAACCAACCCGGTTTAGAAGCGGTTAAAAAAGGCTTTTCCAATGTCGAAAAGCATATCGAAAATATACAGAAATTCGGTATTACTCCGGTGATTGCCATCAACAAATTTCCGAATGATACCGATGAAGAAATAGATTTTATAGTAAAAGCGGCCGCATCAGCCGGTGTGCAAGCTATCTTGGCAGAAGAATGGGCAAAAGGCGGTGAAGGTATGCAAGATTTAGCCCGGGCTGTGGTAAAAATGGTTGAATCCCGTCAAAATCATTTCAAGCCTTTGTATAAATGGGAACTGCCTATTAAAGACAAAATTTTAAAAATAGCCCGTGAAATATACGGTGCCAATGATGTGGAATATTCTAAAAAAGCCTTGACAACCCTTAGAAAAATAGAAAAATTGGGCTATGAACATTTGCCTATTGTCATGGCAAAAACGCAAAAATCTTTATCTGACAATCCTGGTAAAATAGGGCGTCCTACGGATTTTAATGTGTTTGTTAGAGAAGTGGAAATCAATACCGGAGCGGGTTTTGTCATTCCTATTTTAGGTAAAATGATGCGTATGCCCGGTTTGCCTTCTACGCCTGCCAGTGAAAATATGACAATAGATGAACATGGCAACATTTCTGGTTTGTCATAATCAATATTATTTTTGGCTCTACATCAAATACAGTGGAGTCAAAATTAAGTTTTCTGCATATGAAGTAAATTATATTGATAATGTTCTGTTTATTTCAATAGCCTCTTGCTCTTTTTTTAAGTTGAATTTCAGAATTTATTCCTTTTCAAGATGAATAACAAAAAATGCCATATTGCGCCCTAGCGTGTCCCCTTTATTGAATAAAATTTTTTTCCAAATGCCTGTTACTCATTATTTTCAACATAGAGCAGTTTTTTTCTTAATGCTATTGAAATAACATTCAAACAATACCCGATTTTATGTTAAAATCTCAAATTTCCATCACTTGGGAATAATTTTTGAGAGAAAATCTTTTTTAATTTATTAAATTTGAAAAATTAATGGCTGACTTATGATTGTCATTAATTATTTTTAAAAAACAAGCTGATGAAAAAGATAGTAACCGCCTTATTTTTAGGAAGTATCTTGTTTGCCAATGCCCAATATTTCGGAGGCAACAAACCACGATATGAAGAATTTGACTTTAAAGTTTATGAAACGCCGCATATAGAGCTTTACACGTATTTGAAACGCGATTCGTTACGAAATGCTTTCTTACGTGAATCAGAGAAGTGGTATGAACGACATCATAGCTTATTTAAAGATACTTTTCCTGATAAAATACCTATTATTCTGTATAATAACCATGCTGATTTTCAACAAACCACTGCCATTTCCGGTGAAATAGGTGTGGGAACAGGTGGCGTTACCGAAGCCTTAAAAAACCGAATTACGATGCCGGTCCGACCTTCATTCGGACAGACCGATCATGTATTGGGACACGAAATGGTGCATGCTTTTC
>JALVEJ010000129.1 GCA_027031025.1 Flavobacteriales bacterium
GGGGATTATACTTTTTTTAACATGAAACTTTTAACTAATTTACCATGCGCGTAGTCATTCAAAGAGTCAGTCAGGCCAAAGTGAAAGTATCCGGAAAACCAGTCGGACAAATAGGGAAGGGGCTATTGATATTGGTTGGGATTGAAAATGCCGATACCCAAGATGATATCGATTGGTTGGTTCATAAAATAAAACGTTTACGCATTTTTAATGACGAGCAGGGCGTAATGAACAAATCATTGTTAGATATTCATGGTGAAGTATTGATTATCAGTCAGTTTACTTTACATGCCAAAACTAAAAAAGGGCATCGCCCTTCTTATATTCGTGCTGCCAAACCCGAGGTTGCCATACCGATTTATGAAGCATTTATTAAAAAATTTAAAGAAAATTTTAAGCAGAAGCTGGCAACAGGACAATTCGGTGCAAACATGAGTGTCAGCTTGGTTAATGAAGGACCGGTAACTATCATTATAGATACTAAAAATAAAGAATAAAATTGTTGACTGCTTCTGCTAGTGTCATGTCAAGTGTATTATGACGCATAAGCCGAAGCGGTGTACTGAGCTTGCCGAAGTATTATTTTTGTGGAGAGCAAGGCATAAAATTTTCAGCATAACCTGTTCCGTTTACGGAACAGGTATTACTTTCGTTTTTGCTTGCGTTTCATTTCTTCCTGTAAGCGTTTTTGTTCTTCGGCTTTTTCCATCAATTCTGCCATTTTTTTGGCAAAACGTCCTTGTTTTTTTGGTTTTTTCTTGTTTTCCTCGATGATGGCTTTTATTTTTTCTTCATCAATCACATATTTCTTGATAACCACTAAAATGATAATCGTCATCAAGTTGGAAATAAAATAATACAAACTCAATCCACTGGCATAATTGTTAAAGAAAAACAACAGCATGACCGGGGATAAGTATATCATCCATTTCATCATTTTTTGCATATCGGGCATTCCTTCTTGTGTCGGCATGGAAGTTTGATTAGTGGCATTCATCTTCATATAAATAAACATGGTAATCGATGCCAAGAGTGCAAACAAACTCACGTGTTCTCCATATGCCGGTATATGAAACGGTAACTTCATTACCGAATCGTAAGCCGATAAATCGTCTGCCCAAAGGAAACCTTTTTGCCGCAGTCCGATAGCTGCCGGAAAAAAGCGGAACAAGGCATAAAATATCGGGATAAACAACAAGGACGGGATACAACCGGCTAACGGACTCACACCGGCTTTGGATTGCAAAGCCATCACTTCTTTTTGACGTTTGGCGGGATTGTCTTTGTATTTTTTATTGAGTTCTTCTATCTCGGGTTTTAAAATTTTGCTCTTTGCTTGTGATAAATAAGTCTTATAAGTCAAAGGCGAAACTAATAAACGAATGATTATCGTCATTAAAATAATTACCAAACCGAAACTACCGATAAAACTGCTTAAAAAGTTAAACAAGGGCATAAATAGCCATTTGTTGACCCAACCGAATATGCCCCAGCCCAATGGAATCACTTCTTCAATCCCCAAATTATAACTTTCCAAAAGTTTATAGTCGTTGGGACCGTAAAACATTTGCATTTGATAGGACAAATTGCCGTTATCGGGTTTTAAGTTGGTATCGGTAAAAAAGTGTTTGGTATAGCGTAAAGTATCTTCACCCGATTTAGCCAAATTAATCTGTTTGAATTTAGCCGTTTCAAAAGGTTTCTTATTAGAAATCAAGAAAGTAGAAAAGAAATGTTGCTTATAATCTATCCAATTGACATCTTTGGCTTCATCATCGTCTTCATCTTTCATTTCACTCAAATTATCGACTTTGCCGTCTTCATATTCGTATTTTAAACTGACAAATCGGTTTTCATAGGCAATGGATTTTTCATGACGGTAAGCTTTTAAGTCCCAATGCAATGGCACATCGGTATTTTGCAAGACATCTTCCAAATTTTTGGTTCGAATGTTAAAATCAAACATATAATCGTTTGGTTTAAAGACATATTCGTATGCCAAATATTTATCCGGTCCGGCATATAGTTTCATTGTCACTTTTGTATTGTTACCGTCTTTAGTAACTTCGGGATGAAATTCCAATACTTCCGTGTTAATTTCCTTGCCGTCTTTGGTTTTGAGTTTCAGGTTAAAATGCGCATTGTCTTTAACCAAAAATAAGGGTAATGAGTCAAAAGTCTTATATTTTTTCAATTCAAAACTTTTAAAGTAACCGCCTTTTTTGGCAATGACCGCTTTTATTAAATCATTTTCAAAAACCACATCAGGTTGTTGGTCTTGAACCGTCAAATTATAACTAAAATTACCGATTAATTGCGCTGCTTTGGCTATTCCGGCAGAATCTTTGCTGATAGTCAATTCTTTGGTAATGATTTTTTCTTTCAGTTGCGCCAAAGAATCCTTGATTTTTTGCTCTTTTTTTTGTTTTTCTTCCAAAACTTTTTGTTTCTCACAGCTTTTCATCATCATATAGGTTGAGATGAACAGCAAGGTGTAAGTAATAAAAAATCGGAGGTTAAAAACCTTTTTGGGTGGTTCACCTTGTCCGCCTTTTTTTACTGGTGTTTTTTTATGTTGTTTTGCCATTTGTTATCTGGTTATTTAATTATATGGTTAATCGGTTATTTGCTGTGCCCCGACTATTGTCGGGGGTTATTTGATGTCGGGGCTTCGATACATCCCGTCCCGACGAAAGTCGGGATCGGGACACTCAGCCACCTAAGATTCTGTAATGCAAACAGACTTCTAAGTGACCGATATAGATACTTTATTTCCTATTATTAATTTTCAATTTGTATGCCGTACGGATAAAATCCACAAATAACGGATGTGGATTTAAAACCGTGCTTTTATATTCCGGATGAAATTGGGTCGTGATAAACCACGGATGGTCTTTGAGTTCGAGTATTTCGACCAAATTGGTTTTGACATCACGTCCGGCAATTTGCATACCGTGTTTTTCAAATGCTTCTATATATTTATTGTTAAATTCATATCTATGACGATGTCGCTCTTGAATTGTGTCAGTTTGATATATTTTTTTTGATTTAGACCCATCTTCCAATCGACAAGTTTGTAAACCCAATCGCATGGTGCCGCCGAGTACATCCAGTTTTTGGTCTTCTAACAAATTGATAACCGGTTCGGTAGTCGCCGGATTGAGTTCGGTTGAATCGGCATCTTTTAAGCCGAGTACATGGCGAGCAAATTCAATAGCAGCTATCTGCATTCCGAAACATA
>JALVEJ010000130.1 GCA_027031025.1 Flavobacteriales bacterium
CCGAAAACTTTTGGTTTGGCAACCGCATTGCTTTTGGGCGAACGACAAGCCTTATCGCCGGATATATACCAAAACTTTCAAGCCACCGGAACGGTGCATATTTTAGCCATTTCCGGTTTACATATTGGCATTTTATTATTGTTTCTAAATTTCCTCTTTAAACCGGTTAAGCGCTATTCCACGGTTTTGTTTCTCATAACAACCATAGGTATTTTATGGTTCTACGCTTTACTGACCGGTTTTTCGCCTTCGGTTTTACGGGCGGTTATTATGTTTAGTTTTTTACAAATCGGTATGCAGAGCAAACGCCAAACCAACGTATATAACAGTTTATTTTTAGCAGCTCTTGTTATGTTGCTCATCAATCCCGAATATCTGTATCAAGTTGGTTTTCAGATGAGTTTTGCGGCTGTTTTGGCTATTGTCAGTTTTTATCCTGTATTTGAAAAATATTTTCCGGTGCAACAGCGCATATTAAAATATTTCACTGACTTATTATGGGTGTCTTTATCGGCACAACTGGGTGTTTTGCCTTTATCATTATATTATTTTCATCAATTTCCAACTTACTTTTTATTGGCAAATTCACTGAGCATTCCGTTGTTGTTTTTGATTTTATTTTCAGGATTCAGCTTAATAATATTAGGACTTATTCATCTGGATTTCAATATTTTATATCAATTTTTTGATGCACTACTCAGCTTTTTACTTAGCATCAATCAACAAATAGCCTTGTTGCCATATAGTTTGATTCAAAACATCCGATTCAGCAATCTTTTATTGATAGTAAGCTTTACCGGCTTAATTGTGCTGTATTATTTTTTAAGCAAACCGAAAGTTTACCGGCATTGGTTGTGGTTAGGTAGTTGGATTATCTTATTTGAAATTGTCATCTGGGTGCAAAACCAAAACGATTTACAAAAAGAAAATTTTTATGTCTTTCATCAATACAAAACACCGGTTGTAGCGATGGCAAAATCCGGAAATATGCAAATTTTTCAAGATAAAAATTTGATAGACAAATATTTACAAAAAAGTTTAAAGTTACATTTCAATCACTTACAATACGACAGTTTACCGTTTTTTCAGACATTTAACAAATATCAAATTTTACATTTAGACAGCTTAGGCATCTACCGTTTTAAGAATTTTCAACCGGATATTGTTGTGCTACATTATTCACCAAAAATCAATATGGACAGATTGATTCAAAACTTACAACCCAAAATCATCGTTGCCGACGGGTCCAATTATAAGTCTTATATCCGCCGTTGGCAACAGTCGGCTAAAAAATATCGAATTCCGTTTTACGATGTCAACCAAAAAGGTGCTTTTATTTTGCCAGGCCGGCTTTCTTCGACATTAAAATGTGATAAAAACGACTAACAAAACCTAAGCAACCGCATTATGCGCATCATTCAGAACTTTATCAATTTCATTTTGATAAGCCGCTTTATTTTTTGATCCGAAAATTCGTTTATTAAATAAAATTAAAATAGCGACCCCAATAGTGATGGCGCTATCTGCCAAGTTAAAAACCGGTTCAAAAAAGGTAAAATGTTTGCCGCCAATCAAGGGAAAAGCTTGCGGAATAGTCACTTCAAACAAAGGAAAGTAAAACATATCGACCACGCGACCTTGAAACCAAGGCGCATACCCGCCTTCCGGAGGGAGAAACCGAGCAACTTGATGAAAACTGTCCGAAAACAAACGACCGTAAAAAACCGAATCCAAAATATTACCTATGGCGCCGGCTAATATCAAGCTAATAGCAATAATCAAAAGTTTGGATTCTTTCTTTTTTATGCTGTTATATAGCCAATAAAAAATACCGCCAATAGCCACCAAACGAAAACCGGTTAAAAACAATTTTCCCGTTGTGCCGCCAAATTCCGTCCCAAAAGCCATGCCGTTATTTTCGACAAAATATATTTTGAACCAATCGAAAACAGTGACATAATCACCAAGCCGAAAATGCGTCTTAACATAAATTTTAATGGCTTGATCTAATAATAAGATAATCAAAACCAGTCCTAATGATTTTTTGAGACTCATTATTTGCTATCCTGACGATTTTTAGCTTCAATACTCAAAGTGGCATGTGGCACAGCCATCAAGCGTTTTTTGCTGATAAGTTTACCCGTTTCGCGACAAATACCATAAGTTTTGTTTTCTATTCTGATTAAAGCGTTTTCCAAATCGCGGACAAAACGTTCCAAACGTCCTATTAATTTCAAATTTGACTCTTTGGAATATGTAGAGGCGCTGTCTTCAAAGGTGACAATTTTGGTTTGTGTCATATCGTGGTTATCCAACAGCGAACGCAAGACTTCAATATCTTTACGGGCTTGAGCCAACTTCTGATTGATTAACTCTTTAAATTCTTGTAATTCTTCGTCGGAATATCTCTTTTTTTCTTTGTTCATAATTCTATTTTTTAAAAATTGGCTAAAATTAGCAAAAAAATGATAAATTGAAGGTTAAACCAAATTCATTTTATCACATCTTTACAATTTTTCTAAAAAACACTCCTGTCTATTTTATTAATTAATATTTTTTTTAACATTTGTTATTTGCTGAAAATCAATAAGCTTTTGCAAACAATACCCGCTGCTTAGAAGGTTTTCCGGTTAACATATCTTTGCCCTCTTCAAGCGTATTATCTAAAGGGATACAACGAATAGTTGCTTTGGTCAATTCCTTAATTTTTTCTTCCGTTTCGGGCGTACCGTCCCAGTGCGCGGAAATAAAACCGCCTTTTTGTTCTAATACTTCTTTAAACGTCTCAAAATCATCAACTTTTGTAATATGTGCATTGCGGTAATCTTCGGCTTTTTTATAGAGATTATTTTGTATATCTGCCAACAATTTCTCAATATATTCGTCTACATTATCTATTGACACTACTTCTTTGGTCAAAGTATCACGACGCGCCACTTCAACCGTGCCATTTTCCAAATCTCGCGGCCCGATTGCCAAACGTACCGGCACACCTTTGAGTTCATATTCGTTAAACTTCCAACCGGGTTTGTAGTTATCACTGTCATCATATTTGACACTGATGCCTTTGGCTTTTAATTTGCTGATTATTTCATCTACTTTGACAGAAATGTCTTGTAATTGTTCGGCTTTTCGATAAATAGGAATAATCACGACTTGAATTGGAGCTAACTTAGGCGGAAGCACCAAGCCGTTATCATCGGAATGGGTCATAATCAAAGCGCCCATCAAA
>JALVEJ010000131.1 GCA_027031025.1 Flavobacteriales bacterium
CAATAACATCATTTTCACAATATTTTTTAATACGCTCTAAATCTTTTTCCTCATAATATACCCTTGCGACATCTTTTCCGTCAATATCTTGTTTGGGAGACGGAATGCCTAAAATATGCGTTAACAATTCCAAAGAAGTATAATGCTTATAATCGCCAAACCGCCATAATTCCATGGTATCACAAAAAGGCGTTTCCCAAGGTTTTTTGCCGTAAACCGCCAATTGTTTCGGAAGCGGAATGCGGTTGATAATCATCCGGCGAGCAATATAAGGAAAGTCAAACTCTTTACCGTTATGGGCACAAAGTTTTAAATCGTTACGTTGAAAATATTTTGAATTGAGTAAACCGGCAAAGTCTTTTAAAAGTTGGGCTTCATCATCAGAAGCAAAAGATTTGAGCCGAAACTCGCTGCCAACATCTTTGACAAAAAAACCGGCTGAAATCACAATAATTTTACCAAATTCTGCCCAAATACCCGCTTGTTCATACAAATCTTCGGCAGTGGTTTCATCGTTGAGCCGGTATCGCACTTTTTTCTCAAATAAATATTTTTTAGTTTCATCTAAATCTTCAAAGCGGTAAATTTCCGGGACGGTTTCGACATCAAGAAATAAAAATTGCGACAAACGGGCTTGATTTAACATTAATTAAACTTTTTCATTCTCTCAAAATTATTATATTTGGCTTACATTTGCAAAAATAAT
Organism: Flavobacteriales bacterium; assembly: GCA_027031025.1. Lineage (GTDB taxonomy): Bacteria > Bacteroidota > Bacteroidia > Flavobacteriales > Flavobacteriaceae > WGBX01. Next base: position 707 of record JALVEJ010000131.1, read on the forward strand.
TTTATGGATAACTTAACCTTCGCGATTATCGTTTTCTTTTTGGCGTTTCCTTTTGGATTTTGGCGCGTTAAAAGTAAATTTAAGTCGCGTGATTGGATGTTAGCCATTCACATTCCTGTTGTATTTATCATTTTGTTGCGTATTTATAACAAAGTTCATTATCATACCGGTTTTTCATGGACTTCGGTTGTGTATAACATCATCGCCTTTATGTCGGCACAATATTTAGCCGGTTTGATCTACAAATCTTTTAAGAAAAATGAAACGAATTAAACTGCAAAATATCCAAAAATCATACGGAAATCAAAAAGTTTTAGACAAGGTTTCGTTTCAAATCGGGCAAGGAGAAATTGTCGGTTTGTTAGGACCGAACGGTGCAGGCAAATCCACTTTGATGAAAATCATCACCGGCTATATCAAACCCGATGAAGGTGAGGTTAAAGTTTTGGACAAAGATGTCTCTACTGAGCCATTAGACATCAAAAAACATATCGGTTATTTGCCCGAACACAATCCTTTGTATTTGGATATGTATGTGCGTGAATATTTGCATTTTGTGGCTTCGGTTTATCAAACCGACAAAAAACGAATTGAACAAGTAATTTCTGATACCGGATTAAGCCCGGAAGCGCACAAGAAAGTAGGGCAACTTTCCAAAGGTTACCGGCAACGTGTCGGTCTGGCTGCGGCTTTGATTCACGACCCTGAAATTTTAATTCTAGACGAACCAACAACCGGTTTAGACCCAAATCAATTGGTCGAAATCAGGCAATTGATTAAAGACTTAGGGCGTGATAAAACTTTGATTTTATCCTCTCATATTATGCAAGAAATTGAACATCTGGCTGACCGTGTTTTAATTATCAACCGGGGAAAAATAATGGCAGATGAATCTTTAAAAGCTTTACAAGCCGGTCAACAACAAATCATTGAAGTGGAATTTGATGTCCGAATTGAACAAGAGTTTTTTGAAACTTTACCTTATGTATCGGCTATAGAAAACATCTATGATCACATTTGGTGTTTAGCTTTCGAAACTCATGAAGACATGCGGCCGGCTATTTTTGATTTTGCCAATACACAAGGCATAAAAATCTTGCAAATGCGTCAAAAAAACAAAAATTTGGAACAGTTATTCAAAGAACTTACCCAATAATAATAAACCGTAAAACCGTTATTTTTTTTTTACATTTTTTTCTGCTTTTTTCTGCAAACTATGCATGAATAATCAATTTTTTGTCATAATTTATTTATTTACAATCATTTACGACTATAATCTTATTTTTATAAAATTCATAAAATCATCCCTAAGGGTGATACTTTTTCATTAGTTTGGGTGTTTTGTAGCGGCGGTTTGGATAGTAATTTTACACTATCAAAAACAAACTAAGTTATGAAACATTCAATACATCAATTAATTACTTTCATTTTTATCAGCATACTGATATCTTGTCAAAATGAGTCACCGAACGCGCAGGTAAACTTATCTGATAGCAAACCTGCAAAAAATGAACCTCAATTTAAAAGGTATCATATAAAATCAGGTATCGTAAAATACAAAACCCGGATAAACGGTAAAGTTATGGGCTCAACCATAGAAGGAACCGGAACGCAAGAGTTGTATTTTAAAAATTGGGGAGCTATGGAATTGAAAAAATCCGATGAAAAAAAAATTACACACATTAATATCTTCGGACAAAAGAAAACCGAAGTTGAACATACCAAAACCATTGACAAATTAGATAACGGAAAAAGTTATTCTGTCGATGAGAAAAACAAAGTTATTTATGTCAGACAAGATCCGGCCATAAATATGCTAAAAAACATGGGACAAGAAGATATCGCAAAAGCCGGAGAAAATATGCTTAAATCATTGGGTGGTAAAAAAACAGGAACAGAAAAAGTCATTGGTTATACCTGTGATGTTTGGCAAATACCGGGTGGTAAACAATGGATTTATAAAGGTGTACCTTTAAAAATACAAATGTCGTTAATGGGCATCACTACAACCAACGAAGCAACAGAAGCTAAGTTCAACGTGCCTGTGCCGGATAAATATTTTGTATTACCCGATTATCCGGTACAACAAATGCCCGGATTTAAAAATGACCCGAACAGAACTAAAGACATGAAGCAAAGGGATGAGAAATTAAGAAAGATGAGTTTTAAACAATACAAAGAAATGTTGCAAAAAAATGACCCGAAAACTTTTAAAAACATGTCTGAGAATGATTTGAAAATGAGTTATAAGCTCATGAAAAAAATAGCAGACAACGGCAAATAACAGACTAATGAAACCGACACGATTAAAATAATCATTAAACACACAATGTAATGATTATTGGCTCTATGTTGTTTTGTATGGATAATAATAAATCAGGTTCAAAACCATGTAATCATGGCGATTTTATTTTCAAATTATTTCACCCCTTCGGGGTTTATGATTTTTAACGTCATAAATTTTCTATAAACATATCACCCCTTCGGGGTTCAATGGTGTTTTTTTATTATTTAATCTATAAATA
>JALVEJ010000132.1 GCA_027031025.1 Flavobacteriales bacterium
ATATCATTAAAACCTTAGTAAACCATGGTAAGGCTAAAGTATTTTGGGATGCTGATGCCTATTATTTAAAACCGCATTTTGAAGCCGGAAAATTTATCAATCGTCATCGCAAAAATTTTAAAGGTTCTAAGTGGATTTTCAATCATTTTGACACCCCCAAGCAGATAGACATTATAGGGGTGACCGGCAGCACGACACAGGCGCAAGCCGTAGCAGAAATACTTGAAAAACAAGTCGATACCACAACTCAAACAACGCATTTATCAGAGACCGCCGTCGTCTTAAACGAAGCCCATTTGCTGTTACCTATGATTAACAGTTTGCCCGAAAATATTTCGGGGGTCAATATCACCTTAGGCTTGCCGCTTAAACAATTGCCAATCAGTCGTTTTTTTGAATTATTAGTGCAATTATATGTGGAAAAAGAGCAATTTGGACGCTTTCATCTCGACACCATTGTCAGTATAATTAATCAACCGATTTTAGAGCAAATATTTTCGGCAAAAGAACAAAATGCTAATAACATTTTACTAAAAAAACTAGGACAATTTAAAACCAACTTAATTTCGCAAGATTTATGGTTAAAGACCCTGCATAATTCTGACACTTTTATCAATAAGTTGATAATCAACGATTTTAATATTCAGAAATTCATTGACTTATTGTTGCAATTTATTGATTTTTTTGCCGGTCAAAAACCCGATGAGTTAGACGGATTAGCCTTAGTCAAATTTGAAAAATTATTCATCCGCTTAAAGGATTTTGTGGTATCAACCGGTGACATTAAAAACATGCGCACTTTTCAGTTTTTGTTTAACCGCTTGTTACATCAAGAACACTTGGCTTTTGAAGGCGAACCCCTCGAAGGATTGCAAATTATGGGTATGCTCGAAACCCGCCTGCTCGACTTTGACCATGTAATTATTACCTCAATGAATGAAGGCATCATCCCGCGCGGTCGTAATGACCGGTCAATTATTCCGTTTGAACTCAAAAAACATTTCGGTTTGCCACAACATCACGAACAAAATGCCATAATGGCCTATCATTTTTACCGCTTGCTGCAACGTGCTAAAAAAATCAGCCTGATATACAATGCTTCCGGTGACGGATTTGGTGCAGGAGAACAAAGCCGGTTTATAACCCAAATAGAAAACGAATTAAATCCGGACATGCATCAAATTAGCCATCGAATTTTCAGTTTGTCAACAGATGCAAAACCAATAGAAAAAGAAGAGATTCTAAAGACCGATTTTGCACTTCAAAAATTACACGCCTTAGCCCTGTCGGGTTTTTCGCCTTCTGCCTTAGGCACTTATGTTCGTAATCCGTTAAAATATTACCAACGCTATATTTTAAATTTAGAAGAAACTCAAAATATTTCCGATGCTATTCCGGCTAACACATTTGGCAATATCATCCATGATACCATGGAAGAATTGTATCAAAATCATATCGGTAAAATTTTAAAAACAGAAGATTTTGAGAATTTTTTAAAATCGTATGAAGCGGTCGTTTTAAAATATTTTATTCAAGAAAGTTTTGGCCAATCAACTCCGGTCAATCCTAAAATTATAACCGGAAAAAATTTGATTGTCTTTGAAATTATCAAAAAAAACATCCAAGATTTACTCAAATATGACCAAAAATTAATCAAAGCAGGACATCAATTAATAATTGTCGGTTTGGAAGAAAATCTGAAAGCCCGTTTGCCCGTCAAAGACAAAGAAATTTATATTCGGGGAAAAGTAGATCGTATTGACCGGCTTAACGGCACTTTACGTATCATTGATTATAAAACGGGAAAAGTTGCTCCAAATAATATTACGATAAAACCACCCTCAAAAAACAAACCGGCACAGCTTGACCTAAGCGTTTTAAGAAGTAATGCCGGTTTAGAAAAACTTTTACAATTATTGACGTATGCTTGGTTATATCATCAAAAAGGTCAACTATCGACCACCGATTTGCCATTTGAGGTTGGGATTTTGTCAACCAGAAGCATCAGGCACGGCTTTTTAAAAGCCAATGTCTTCGGCTCCACCAATATAGATGTTAGTCTTCTTAAAGATTTTGAAACACAACTGATTTTATTAGTTGAAGAATTGTTTGACCCGGACGTGCCTTTTATAGAATCGGATAGCCTTTATTAGTTGAAAGTTTATGCATCAACCTAATTTCTAATGTTTATTTCTTTTTCTTCTTAATCATTTGTTCAAGCATATCCCACATGGCTTCGGGTATTTGTTCCAATTGGTTAAATTCTCCGGCGCCATAGAGCCATTCGCCGCCATCTATGGTTATGACTTCTCCATTAATATAAGCCGCATAATCGCTCATTAAATAAGCAGCTAAATTTGCTAATTCTTGATGCTCCCCTACCCGTTTTAAAGGGATTTTTTTGGCAGGATCAAATTTTTCTTTCAAATCACCGGGCAGTAAACGATCCCAAGCGCCTTTGGTTGGAAATGGTCCGGGAGCTATCGCATTGCTACTGATACCGTATTTTGCCCATTCTACCGCCAGTGAACGTGTCATTGCCAATACACCGGCTTTGGCGGTTGCAGAAGGCACTACATAAGCAGAACCTGTCCAAGCATAGGTCGTCACAATATTTAATATTCTAGCCGGCTTAACGTGTTCTTTTATCCAATATTTACCCAATGCCAAAGTTGCATTTTTGCTACCTTTTAAAACAATATCAATTATGGTATCAAAAGCGCGTGCCGATAAACGTTCGGTTGGACTGATAAAATTACCGGCAGCATTGTTGACTAAACCGTTGATAAAGCCTAATTGTGAAACGGCATCATTCAACATATGCTCAACTTGCTCATAATGACGCACATCACAAGTTAAGGGTAAAACTTCTCCTCCGGTTTCTTGCATCAATTCGTCAGCTGCGAGTTGTAATTTTTCAAAATTTCGTGAGGTTATCACAACCTTAGCACCAAGTTGTAAGAAATAGCGGGTCATACTTTTTCCCAATCCGCTACCGCCGCCGGTAACAATGATATTTTTGCCTTCTAGTGCATCGTTGCACAACATAGGTTCGTTATATTTCATGATTTATAATAATGTTTAAGTTGTTACAGTAATTCATTCACTTCATTACGTATGTATGCCAATCCTATATTAGTCGGGACTTCTTCTTTGGCAGACCTTTCTATCAAGCTGCGTTGTAAATCAAAAGCGGTTTCAACTTCAGGATCGTCCGAT
>JALVEJ010000133.1 GCA_027031025.1 Flavobacteriales bacterium
GTATTTTTTTGTCAAAGTTCGCAAACAACTGCATTCGGGCAAATTAAAAACCATATTGGGTTTATTCATATTGCTGATTAGTTTACAATATACCTTTGGCGTATTGGTTATCTTGCTTAAAGTGCCAATAAGTTTAGCGGTTACACATCAAGTGACGGCATTTATTTTATATTTGACGGTTCTGGCGGGATTGTATGTGAGTTCGGGCTATAAAAGCCGGTTAAGAGTTTGAAATTGCTATAGCTACATCTTAGTAAATAATCTTAGTCCTTCTGGGTTTATATTATTCCCAATCTAAGAAAAATCCATTTTTTATAAGAATTCTTTCTTTATATTATTATGTATATTATCAAATGAATAAGTTAAGTTCTATCAAAATTATGTCAATGCTAATTTCGGTATCAATTTATTATATGATGAGGCTTTTAACCCCTTCATTTAAAAGATGACTTATATTTAGGCTTTTAAAGCCAAATTTAAAAAAGTAAAGAACTATCAAAAACCGTCGAAAAGGGCGGTTTTTTTTAATAAAAAGCTTAATAATCATAATCTTTTTCGCTAATTTGTTTTAAAAAATTAATGTTTTAACATTTTGATAATCAATGATAATATGCTTAAAAAAGATTTTTTGGTATTTTATAAATATTCGTATCTTTGTAAAGTTTATTTTAGATCATGATTGCATTATATTTAACCATTTTTATCAGCTTGATAATTGCATTAATTTTCTTGATTTTATTTTTATCGTCTGTTAAATATGGACAATATGAAGATACTTATACACCTTCAGTAAGAATGGTATTAGATGAATTTGATGAAGAAAACAATGAACAAACAACAGAAGAATATAATTAATCAAAATTAAACTTGTATGGAAAAACAGAAATTTTATTATGATGACAAGATTGTAAAACTGTTTTCTTGGGCAACTGTTGTCTGGGGAATTACAGCTTTTACAATTGGTCTAATGGTTGCCTATCTATATTGGTTTCCGCACTATATGGATGGTATATCATGGTTGAGCTACGGGCGCTTACGACCTTTGCATACCAATGCTGCTATTTTTGCATTTGTCGGTAATGGTATTTTTGCCGGGGCTTATTACAGCACGCAGCGTTTGCTTAAAACCCGTATGTTTAGTGATGCTTTAAGCCGCATACATTTTTGGGGTTGGCAATTAATCATTGTCTTGGCGGCTATTACTTTACCATTAGGTTTTACTCAAAGTAAAGAATATGCAGAACTGGAATGGCCTATTGATATATTAGTTACTTTAGTTTGGGTTGTTTTTACCATTAACTTGGTCATGACTGTTGTCAGACGACGGGTGCGTCATATTTATGTGGCTATCTGGTTCTACTTGTCAACAGCCGTAACTATTGCTATGTTGTACATTTTCAACAACTTGAGTTTGCCGGTGAGTTTGTCGTCAATGAAAAGTTATTCCATGTATTCCGGAGTAGAAGATGCCGTGGTGCAATGGTGGTATGGACACAATGCGGTAGCGTTTTTCTTAACCACACCTATTTTAGGCTTGATGTATTACTTTGTCCCCAAGGCAGCTAAACGTCCTATTTATTCATACAGATTATCGATCATTCACTTTTGGTCTTTAATCTTTATTTATATTTGGGCAGGACCGCACCACTTACTCTATTCTGCTGTTCCAGAATGGGCTCAAGTGTTAGGAACTATTTTCTCTTTAATGCTTATTTTTCCGTCATGGGGTGGTATGATCAATGGTTTGTTGACCTTACGTGGTGCTTGGGATCGTGTGCGCGAAGATCCAATTTTAAAAATGTTTGTGGTAGCTATTACATCTTATGGTATGAGTACTTTTGAAGGACCTATGTTGTCCTTTAAATCTTTAAATGCTATTGCCCACTTTACCGATTGGATTGTAGCACATGTTCACGTTGGAACACTGGGTTGGAATGGTTTTATGGTTATGGGGATGTTGTATTGGATGGTGCCGCGATTATACAAAACTAAACTATATTCTAAAAAATTAGCCAATCAACATTTTTGGATTGGGACTATTGGGATATTATTTTATGTTATTCCCATGTATGTTGCCGGATGGACACAAGCATTAATGTGGAAAGAATTTAATCCGGATGGCACCTTAAAGTATGGAGAATTCATGGATACTGTTACCGAAATTTTACCGATGCATTATATGCGAGCTTTTGGGGGGACATTATATCTGATAGGTGCTTTAATGTTGGTTTATAATTTGGTTAAAACCGTCAAAGGGCATACGGTTGAAGATACGGCAGCAGAAGCCGCACCACTTAAACCGATTCCGGCCGCCCGTCAAAAAGGTGAAGATTTTCATAATTGGCTCGAAAGACGCGGCGTGTTATTTACCGTTTTGGCTTTAATTGCAACAGCCATAGGTGGTGCTGTTGAAATTATCCCGACTATTTTTATTGATTCCAATATCCCTAAAATTGCCAGTGTAAAACCTTATACACCGCTAGAATTAGAGGGGCGAGATATTTATGTGCGTGAAGGTTGTTACAACTGTCACTCTCAAATGATTAGACCTTTCCGTAGCGAAGTAGAACGTTACGGACCTTATTCCAAAGCCGGCGAATATGTTTATGACCGTCCGTTCCAATGGGGGTCAAAACGTACCGGTCCGGATTTGCTGCGAGAAGGTGGTAAACGGCCTAATTTATGGCATTTTAACCATATTTACGAACCCGAATCAATGATGTATGGTTCTATCATGCCAAACTACCAATGGATTGTGACCAATGATTTGGATGCTTCGGATATTCAAGCTAAAATGAAAACCTTACGTAAACTGGGCACTAAGCTTGCAGATGGCACAGAATACTATACCGATGAGTATATTGCCAATGCACCTAAATTATTAGAAAAGCAAGCCAAAGAAATAGCGGCTGATTTAGAAGCCAATAATGTAGAATCAACCGAAGCCTATGCCAAAGCTTTTGGTAAACAAAAGGTAGATTTGAGTAAAAAAGAAATCGTTGCATTGATTGCTTATTTGCAACGTTTAGGAACCGACACAACTAAAAAAGTTGAAACCGCAAAAAACTAATTTATGATTAGTCATATTAAAGATTATCTGGCATCGCATCCGGGGTTGAACTTTTTTGGTGTTTTTCCCATAGTATTGTTTACTATCATTATGATAATGGTACTAATTTACGTTTTTGGGGTGTCAGATAAACATATTGATGAACT
>JALVEJ010000134.1 GCA_027031025.1 Flavobacteriales bacterium
AAACCCATACGGTTTACGACAATGGAAAAAAAGTGCGGTCAGAAACCCTGACTTATGCCAAACAAATCAAAAACAATATTCAAAAAGACGATGAGATATTGACTTTTAAAACCTATTTGCCTAAACCCGAAAACAAATACGTTTTAGTACGGTTTGACAGTATCCAAACCACTTCTCAAAAATTTATCAAGAAAAAAATCTTGGAAACGCTTAAAAATCACGGGCTAAAACCGGTTAAAAACATAGACCCCGTAAAGGAACGCGAATTATATGGTATTTTACACTTCACTGATTTTAAAATCAAATTGAAATCCAAAGACAATGCTAACAAAAAATTTGTGACATTTATTGCTTTTAACATGCAATATCAAGACCTGAAAAATGAGAAAAATTTTGAAAAAAGCTTCACCATTACGCCTGCAACTGCTACAAAACCAAAATACAGCAGCCATTATACCCGTGACAAAAAGGAAGCCTTTTTTAAAACTTTAAGTAATCTGACTAAAAAGATAAAAGCCTTTGCGGCAGCTAAATTCCCACTTTCGGGAATGGTAAGAAAAAAAACAGGAAATACTAAAAGCATCAGTGAAGTTTATATCAATTTGGGTAGGCAACAAGGCGTAACCAAAGGTGATATTTTTAATGTATTAAATGCACAAGGCGCCATTAAGGCACGTCTTAAAATTATCTCAGTAATGCCTGCTGTCTCTATTGCCAAAGTAGAAGATGGTCGAGAATGGCTGGCAACACAACTACAAAATAAACAGCCGGTTGCCGCTGTAAAATCTTATGTAAAAAAATAAAATAATGAAAATATCACGTCTTAAAATATGGTTAATTATTTTGATGACACCGGCATATCTGCAATCTTATGCCCAAATAGATGTATTTGATGATGAAATAGAAAACCGGAATGGTATCACATACTATGCCAACCAACCGCTGACCGGCACGGTTTACAGCAATGATGAGGAAGAAATCCCAAACAACTGCCAATGCAGCCTTAAAGCACATTATACCAACGGCTTACTCGATGGCGAAAAATTGCAATTTTTTAAAAACGGTAAACTAAAATTTAAAGGCAGTTATCAAAACGGCAAAGCTACCGGAACACATCTAAAATATGATAAAAACGGACAAGTTATCCAAAAAACCTCTTATAAAACCGGCGAACCGGTTGAATCAAACTACTATGACAAGGGTGAAGTCGTCAAAAAAGATATATTTCATAACGGCAAATTAGAAATCACACAAGAATTTGAGCATCAAAAATTGATCAAACAAACCAGCTATTATCCTGACAAAATAGAAGTTGTTGAATATTTTGAAAACGGTAAACCCAAAGTAAAAGCTTATTACAAGAACCAACATAAAACCGGACAATGGACTTATTATGATGAAAACGGTCAAAAAATTTCAGAAAAAATCTACAACCATGATGAATTGTTAGGGGAAGGCGCCTATAAAAACGGAAAAAAAGATGGTGTTTGGTATCAATACAGCCCCGACAAAAAAATTAAAACCATACATATTTACCAATCCGGAAAATTAATCAAAACCAAAACTGAGAATAGTGCTTATGCTATCAAAAATTATAATTTTAAACCCGGTGAAATAGTCCTAACCGAAGCCGATAAAATAAACGGTGACACTTATTATTACGCATGGAATCCGATGATAAAACCGGCTGATCATCCTGATATAAAACGTCTTAAAAAAGTTATTACAAATTTAGTTCGACGTCATGCTGACATGACAGCAACAGATTTAAGCCCCATAGGTGACCAAAATTTGTCTTACCGGTTTGAAATACATGATGCCTCCATCACTTATAAAACATTGAAACATCAACGCACACGCACCGTCAACGGAACGGAACAAAAATATTATGAAAATGAACATTTGGCTACGGCCGAATTTAAAATATATGTGTATCCGGTAAGCAGTAATGACATAGCCGATATTATGAATTTTAGTGCTAGCTCAGAAGGTAATCTGGCAACCGGCATCTTAACCGCAGCTTTGGGAGCTTATCCCAAAAACCGCGAAGAAGCCCTCAACCGGCTTTTAAAACATATTAACATTTATAAACTGGCGGTTAAATATTTTCCGGCTTATACGCGCATAGCAAGCATCAAAAGTCAAAACAGCAAAAAGATCAAAGCCATCAAAACCGACAGAGGGATGTTCGATAAAGTCTATAAAGGCGCTTATTTTAGAGTTTATGATGAAGACACCGGAACTTTTAGAGCCCTCATCAGAATTTACAAAGCCGAAAGTAATTTTGCTTTTGGTAAAGTCAAAAAAGACGGCGATTGGCTAAAAAATTATATCATAAAACAGCCGCAACCATGGTTGAAAGAAGTGTATCCGAAATAACAAAATATTAAAAATCAATTATTTAATAAAAAAAATTCAGCTTTTAACCTAAAATTACAACCATGAAACAATCTTTCTTATCTGCACTCGAAAACAAATATTATTATGCGGTCAGTCGTTATTTTTGGCACCTAGTTATTGCGCTGGGAATACTTGGCATCGGTGCCGGAATTTTGGTCTATTTTTGGACTTTGGTCCCACCCAAAAAACAAGAAGTGGTCAAACAAGCCTATCCGCCTAAACCCGAATATCCTCAACTTAAAGAAGTCAGCTTGGAAGACATCATCCGTGCCTTGCCTAAGAAGAAAATTAAAAAAACTACACCGGTTTCTACCCAAACCGAAGAAGACTATACACCTAATAATTATCAAGAAGAACAAGAAGTTGTCAGTATTGACTCTGCTGCTTTGGCTACTTTTAACCGCTCATTGGGACAAACCAAAAAACTCATTGCCGTTGAAAACAACAAAAATTTTTGGGAAGATACTTATGTCAAAAAATTCAACAGTGAACGGGACAAAAAAATGTATAAGAAAACGCACGATCCAAGTCTATACAAACTGGTGTTGAATCATCCGGGATTTAAAACCCGTTTTATTAACTTTACTGACAATCAAAAAATAAACTCTTATTATGACAAAGCGGATTTGTTAGATACTTATAACTTATTGTTGCAACACTTAGATAGTCTTAACCGTATCAAATTTATCGATAGAATAGGTTTGAAATTACCGGTTAGAAAATTAGGCACCAAAGAAATTTATAATCGCCTAAGCACTATCAGTTTATTGGTAGATAAAGTGCCGGCAAAGGAACAATTGCAACTCTTTAATATATTGTGGCGATTTATCAAAAACAACCCTAATGACGGCATCCCGTTGATTAAATATATTGCTGACATTATAAATCAGGTGCCTTATGAGGTTCGTATGGATTTTATTAAAAACATTTTGCACGAATACATCGCACATTACAACAATAACTTATACGGACTGCGGGAAGCCACCAATCATTTTATGGATAAAATAAATAATCTGGAAAGAGACAGAGTGCCATTGGCGTTAAAAATTTATTATAAATTATACCGGAAGAATAATCGGGAACGCGCCCGTCAAATAGCACAAATAGACCATGATTACAACCAAAAAATTACAACAATCGACAACGAATATCAAAACGCCTTGGCACAAGCACAAGCCGATTATATGCAGGCTAAATATCAAAAACAATCATGGCGACAATGGAGTTACAAAGGTATTTTTGCCGGATTTGTAAGCTTGTTACTGTTCAGTTTGGTATTGCTTATCATATCAATGATTAGGAATGTTAACCGTTTGACAGAAGCCATGTATGAACAAAATCATAGTTTTCAAAACCAATTAAACCGGGTTTTGGACAGCCATGTCACATCTATCCAAAAAAATACTCAGGAACATCAAAATGAAAATACACCAAAAACCAGTGAAAACACACAAAATGTTGATGATAATTGAAATATTCGATTTACCCGCACGGGTAATGCTAATTTTTTATGAAAAAAATTAAAAAAATAATAATTATGCTAAAAAATTTCTTATATTTGCATCAGGATACCCACCGGACTCCCCGCAAAAATTTATAAATAGAATTCTAATTATTAAATGGTATCAATTTAATTGATATTGTAGACTCTATAACTATGTCCAAAAAATTATAAAATTCAGTCGGGAATCAGCCGAAAAGCCGACCAAAAATTCCGGAGTAGGCATTAACTAAAATTTATTATTATGAATACAAAACTGACACTTTTAATCTTAATGTTAATAGGCTTTACATTAAATGGATTTGCACAAGGATTTGGGCTAAATGTTAATTATAATGCAGCAAAACTCAAAGTCATTTATGATGGCAAAGTGCAGCCCGAAGAAGATTTTGAACACTACAACTCACTGCCAGGATTTGGGTTAGCACTCAATTATGATATTGAATTGAGCGAAAATCTATTTGGAGAAACCGGCTTATCATATCAATTAAAAGGCATCAAAGAAGTTGTAGAAGATGAAGGAAATAATGGTTCAGATTTAGTATTGCAAACCAAAATCAACTACTTACAAATTCCTTTACACTTAAAATACAATTTTGAAATTGGTGATGAGACTTATATATTCGGATTTGGTGGTTTTGATATAGCTTTTGCTTTAAGCGGAACCTATTCAAATGGTGATGATAGTATCGACATAAAATTTGGCTCAAGTGAAAGTGATCACTATACATCATCAGACTTTGGTTTTACTTTAGGCACCGGCATCTTATACAATAATTTGGAATTTCGTTTGGGCTTTTCAAACGGACTAAGCGACATTGACCCTGATAAAGATGATGAAGCATACAACCGAGTATTCTTTATAGGAGTAGGATACCGGTTCAACAACTAAGTTTTGTTTGTTTGTGTTGTTTTGATAAGGGTTTGATTAAAACCTATTTTGTTCTCATTTTAAGTTTAGATCAAACCCTTATTTAAAAAATTTTAAAAACCTAAAATTCACCATAAAATGGCAACTAAAAAAGTAACAACTCGTAACCACAAGCTTTATAAGATTAGCATATCGGACAATAAACACTATATATCAGTTTATAAGGGCGGTTTCTTAGAAAATTATAGCCGGATTGGTGAAACCCGCAACTTGGAAGATGCTTTAAGTTTAATCCGATCGCATTCCGGTTCGGAAATTAGAAATATTCGATAAAAAATAATTGTATAACCTATAAAACCGCAAGCTTATGAAAACACAAAGCCAAGGGGCGCCACCAAAGCGCCATAACCGGATACCGGGAGTGGTACCGGTAGTTCAACAAGCAAACTTGATGTCTTATGTCTAATCAAGTTATATTAGTTGGTAATGATAAGCAACATTACCAAAACATGCGGCAAAAATTAATGAATTCCGGTTTTTATGTCGCCTATATTCACAAAGCCAGCTATGCTTTGGCAGCTGTTAAAGACAACCATCCCGTTGTTGTTGTAACAGCCAAACATTTACAGGACAAACTTGATGTATTTTATTTGTCCAAACAAATGACCCAAAAACATATCCCGGTTATTTTTATAGCTGAAACAGACGACCGGCAAACTTTTGACCTGGCCATGCATGCCGGGGTTCAGGCTTATTTTGTCAAAGAACGACATAATGAGCTTGATATTATCCGGCATATTCAATTGCTAGCTCAAAATCAAACTTTTGAAAAAAGCCTTTTGCCACACACTTCAGGTCAAAAAACACATCAAATAGGTTTAGCCGGACTGACAACCTATTTACAAAAAATCAAACAAATGGGATACAACGACATCTCACGAAAAGTCATCCGGTATGATAAAATCATTTGGATTTCAAATGATAAAAAACATCTCAAACATGATAATTATATTTGGTTTGAAGATGTTAACGGAAAAATTTACTATCTTAAAGAATCTTTAAGTAGTATATACCAACGAATACCGAAGCATTTTGCCCGAGTCAATGACAGTTATATTGTCAGTTTATTACCGGACTATCTAGAAGGTCGTATTAACGGTAACAATATTGTCGTAAACGGACAAAGATTTAACATTACAAGAACTTATAAAACCGAGTTTGAAAGACGATTTGCACAATTATATGCTTAAACCATGTAATACAGACCGGTTTTAAGCAAACTTACCGGATAAACAAAATTTTATCCGGTAAGTTTGATAAAAGAAATAAATCAAAAAAAAAATTTATATACAAAAACACACCTAAAATAAAACTTCTTATTATGAAAACAAATAAAAAACTCTTTTTTATCATTGTTGCAGGTATAGGATTCATTTCCTTTTTTTTGCCTTGGCTTGGAGATTTTCGAAGCATGAGCGGTTATGATTTGGTTACATCGGGACAGAAACTTGACAAAGACGCTCTCTTTTTGGTAGGTTTACCAATTTCATTCTTACTGGTTATAGTATTAAAAATAGCTAAAAATATTCCTAACATTGTCATAAAGTTATTTGAGATATTACCCATTGCCATAATTATAATTATTTACATAAAAATATTCGGCACGGGTAGTCTGAAAGACTTAAAATATTTTTTAGATGATGATATTTTTAAAATTTTGGGAATTGGATTCATTTTAACCCTATCATCCGGCATTATACTCATTTTTGACCCCTTAAATAAAGAAAACAACGATTAAACTCAATACTATGAAAAAGATTAGCTTACTACTTTTATTTTTTGCAATAAGCTTATTGCAAGCCCAAGTTCCCCAAAGTGAACGCGACGCTTTGGTAGCCCTTTACAACGCCACAGACGGACCCAACTGGACATATACTGACAATTGGAATACCAGTAATCCCGTCAATACCTGGACCGGCGTGACGGTTGAAAATATTAACGGACAAGATCATGTTACAAAAATTGAATTAAAACGAAAAAATTTAACCGGAAGTATTCCTTCGGAAATAGGTAACTTTCCCTATTTAACAGTCTTAAACATCGGCAATAACCATTTGTCCGGAACTATTCCTACCGAGATTGGCAATCTGACTAACTTAATGTTTTTAAGATTATCATTTAACAATTTATCCGGGACTATCCCAACCGAAATCAGTAATCTGACAAACTTAAACTACTTGAGTTTGGCATTTAATAATCTGTCCGGCGCTATCCCTGCAAGTTTCGGTTCATTTACAAGTTTAGAATATCTTTTCTTTAGTAGCAACAAGCTATCAGGAACAATACCGGATTTCAGCTCCAACCTAAATTTACAATACTTATATGTGTATGAAAATGATTTCCAATTTGCTGATTTGGAACCGAATTTCAACGCCATATTCAGTCTTATTCAAACCAATAACGGCTATTTTATTTATGCACCTATGAACAAATTGGATACGGAATTATCCATTGATATGGTCCCCGGCAATACATACACTTTTAATATGCCCACAATCAGTGGAACTGGCGTAACCTACCAATGGTATCTGAACGATATCGCAATTCCTGGTGCGACAAACCCAACCTACACCATCAACAATGCTCAAAACTCCGATTTAGGAGATTATATCTGTAAAGCCAGCAGCCCTGTTATCACAGATTTAACTATTGAAAGAAATGTCATACATCTTTACGGGACAATCTTACAATCTGATAAAGATGTCCTTTTGGCATTATACAATGCTACCGACGGATCTAACTGGACCCACCACGACAATTGGAATACCAATGCAAAAGTGCATAATTGGTATGGTATTAAAATGCGAGGTAATCGTGTTATTGAAATAAAATTGGATAATAATAACTTAAACGGCACCATACCTGCCAGTATTGGAGATTTGTCAGAATTAATAGATTTAAATTTAAGCAATAATTACGGCTTAAACGGAAACATCCCTACTGAAATCGGTAATTTATCTAACTTGGAAAACCTATGGTTATTTTCTGATAATATTTCTGGAAATATTCCAACCGAAATTGGTAATTTATCCAATTTAAAGGTTTTATATCTATGGTTTAACCAACTTACCGGAAATATACCGACACAAATCGGGAATTTGACCAATCTTGAAGCATTAGGAATTGACTATAATAACCTAACTGGAAACATTCCTGCTAGTTTAACAAATTTAACCAAACTAAAAGAATTTTGGATATCTCACAATCAATTAACAGGTGATATTCCATCCGGACTATTTAACAATATGCCTGATTTAGTGTATGTTGCAACTTATGAAAATGACTTTACGGGAGAACTTGATTTATCTCACAATCCAAAATTATACGGTATCTGGACAAATGATACCCAGATATCCACCCTTGACATCCGCAACGGCCATAACAATAATATACAATCATTTCGTGCAAACAACAATCCGAATTTAACTTGCATATTTGTTGACGACAAAACTTATGCTACAAATACTTGGACAGACATTGACCCTACTGCACATTTTGTAGAAACCCAAGCGGAATGCGATGCATTACATCAAGAACGCGACGCTTTGATAGCTCTTTATAATGCCACTGATGGACCCAACTGGACAAATAAAGATAATTGGAATACAAATCAACCCATTGGCACCTGGTACGGTGTGACCGTTGAAAATATAAACGGTGATGAGCATGTGACAAAAATTATATTACCCAACAATAATTTAACCGGAAATTTACCTAGTGAAATAGGAAATTTGCCATACCTAAGAGAATTTTTTGTGTATAGCAATATCTTAAGCGGCACTTTACCAGCTAGTATAAGCTCACTGACGCATTTAGAGAATATTCATCTTGAATACAATCATCTTTCCGGTACTTTTCCGGATTTAAGTAATAATCCCAATCTAAAATTCTTGTCTATTTATTATAACGATTTTCAATTTGCAGACTTAGAACCAAATTTCAATGCCATCAATACACTTATCCAATCAAATAACGGAGATTTTAGATATATACCAATGAACCCAATAGACACGGAACTATCCTATGATATGGTAACCGGCAATAACTATACTTTTAATATGCCCACGGTCAATGGTACCGGTGTCACCTATCAATGGTATCGCAATGATACGGAAATACCAGGCGCAACAAGTCAAACTTACACCATCACTAATGCACAACACAGTGACTTGGGAGACTATACTTGTAAAGCCAGTAGTCACGTTATCCCCGATTTAACTATTGACAGAAATGTTATTCACCTATATGGTCCGGTTATCCAATCTGACAAAAACGCTTTAATGGCTTTCTATTACGCAACCAATGGGGCTAATTGGAACCACAATGACAACTGGAATACCTCAGCTCCCGTATATAATTGGTATGGTGTAAAGGTTCAAGGCGATAGAGTCTCACAACTAAATTTTTACAGCAACAACCTTAATGGTTATATTCCTGCCGAAATAGGTGATTTGACAGCATTAAAAAGAATATTTTTATATCGAAACAATCAACTTTCAGGTAATTTACCGGTTGAAATTGGCAATTTAACTAACTTGGAAACTTTAATAATCGGATATTGTAACTTGACAGGCAATATACCTCATGAAATAGGAAATATAAACGCTTTAAAATATTTGTATTTAAAACATAACCAATTATCCGGAAGTATTCCTATTGAAATAGGTAATTTAACAAATTTGACTTACTTAAATCTAAAATACAACCAATTATCCGGAAATATTCCTCATGAAATTGGTAATCTCTCAAATTTGGAACGTCTATATTTAGATAACAATCAACTGACCGGAAGTATTCCTGCTGAAATAGGTAATCTCTCAAATTTAACTTACGCAGGATTGAGAAATAATCAGTTAAGCAATAGCATCCCTACAGAGATCGGAAACCTCTCCAATCTTGAATATTTATATTTATATAACAATCAATTATCTGGTAATATTCCTCATGAAATTGGCAATTTGAGCAATTTAAAAACATTAAACTTATCAAATAATCAACTGACCGGAAATATCCCTTCCGAAATTGGCAATCTAAGTAACTTGTATACACTCGCTTGCGATCATAATACTTTAACCGGAACTATTCCTGCCAATTTTTCAAATTTACCCCATCTTTCATCGTTATATGTTGAAAACAATCAACTATCGGGAGATATAAGCAGTTCATTTGAAAACTTAAATAAATTAACATACATTGATTTAAGCCATAATTCCTTTACCGGTGATGTAAATCTGTCCAATAATACTCAATTAGTAAGTGTCAGATTAGAAAATCTGCAAATATCGACTATTGATATTCAAAATGGACATAATGCCAACATTACAACATTCTATGCCGGTTCAAACCCCAATCTTACTTGTATTTACGTCGATGATAAAAATGCAAACTATTTATCAAATTGGCAAATAGATCCTACCGCCCACTTTGTCGAAACCCAAGCAGATTGTAATTATTACTCCCAAACAACTTATGTGCCGGATGACAATTTTGAAAATTACCTCGAAACTCACGATGCGCAAGGCAATACCGTAGCAGTCGGTGATGCTAATAGCTTGGGGAATGGTATTGCTAATGATGATTATGTTTTTACATCGAGAGTAAGTAATGTCACTTCATTGGATGTTCACCAACAAAATATTTCTGATTTGACGGGTATTTCTGATTTTGTAGCTATTGAATCTCTTAATTGTAAAGATAATCAATTAACGAGTTTAGACGTTACATTAAATGTCAATCTAAGGTATCTTAATTTTTGGAATAATCAATTAACAAATATTGATTTATCTCATAATCCTGAACTACGAAGCCTTATCTGTTATGACAATCAATTAACAAATATTGACCTGTCCCATAACCCATATTTATATTATCTTGCATGTGATGGCAATCAATTAACCGGTTTAAATTTGACGCAAAATTTAAACTTACAATTTTTAACCTGTAAAAACAATCAACTTACATATTTAAATTTGCCTCAAACTTCAACATTACAATTTGTTAATTGTAGTACTAATCAATTAACTAATATTGATGTAACACATAATTCAAACATTTACTATTTAGGTTGTGGTGGTAATCAATTGACAAGCATAGATGTCACTCAGAATACCGCTTTAGAACAATTTTATTGTTCCGGCAATCAATTAACAAGTATAGATCTGACACAAAATTCATTATTACAATCACTTGAATGTAATAGTAATAATTTAGTAAATTTAGATGTATCCCTCAATTCAGCCTTAACTTATTTTATTTGTTCTTACAATCAACTAACTACACTAGACTTGCGAAATGGCAATAACGCCAATCTCACAAATTTTATAGCATATAACAACCCCAATTTAACCTGTGTTTTTGTAGATAATGCCAACTATATGAATACTAATTGGCCCAATGCTATTGATGCTACAGCAACTTATGTCGAAACCCAAGCAGACTGTGATGCCCTTAGTATTGACGAAAGCTTTAAAACTGAAATCCAAGTCTATCCCAATCCATTTACTGATACGATTACAATTGAAGCAACTGATACTTCAAACATCATTAATGTCAGCATACAAAATATGCAAGCACAAATTGTCTATAAAGGTGATTATACTGGACAAATTAATTTAAAAAACTTGCCGTCAGGTATGTATTTGTTAA
>JALVEJ010000135.1 GCA_027031025.1 Flavobacteriales bacterium
ATAAATCCCTCCTTTAAAAAAGCTTTAAAATTATCAGCTATTGATTTGCCTTTTTTGACAGATAACCATTATCATACAACCTTTGACTTCAAAGGAAAACCTATTGATATTCAAATACTTAATTATGCCCCAAACGCCAAAGACACCTTAATTAAAGACCCAAATGGCAAAACCTATTTAAAATTTGTAGTCTCTACCAATCAAGGTCGTCAGGATTTGTATTTTGAGTCGGGTGAAAAAAAACTTATTGGTGATATGGGACTGGCATTTAACAATACTTTTCCGGATGCTGTCAACGTTTTTCAAAAAAATGATAGCTTATACATTTTGTCACCGGTTGCAGGCACAGTCATGCGCATGCGCGACCAACAACAATTTAAAGTACCGAAAGATTCGGTTGTGCCTTTTCATTTGGCAAGTTTGTACCGGTTTAACAATCTGAATTTTGTAGTGCCGGAACCGCCTGTTAAAGGACAACTTCAAAATGTTCCCGGACCCAAAAACAGCAATTTAAGAGATTTGTTGCAGGTCAAAGTTAAAGCCGGAAATAAAGAAAAAATCGTCGGTTTGTATGGCGGAAAAGGCATACCCGAAAATCCCAAAATTTTTAATTTGAACGGTTTAAATTTCAGAATGAGTTTCGGATCAATATTTAGACATTTACCTTTTCAACTCAAATTACGCGATTTTCAACTCGAAAAATATCCGGGGTCAAACATGCCAAAATCTTACGCCAGCGAAGTAACTTTAATAGATAAAGACACCACTTTTGATTACCGGATTTTTATGAATCATGTGCTAAATTATAAAGGCTATCGTTTCTATCAATCTTCATACACTATTACCCCACAATATGAAGAGACGCAATTATCGGTTAATCACGATTTTTGGGGCACTTGGATTACTTACCTTGGATATGCTATGCTTTATTTCGGTTTGTTGATGATTTTTGTCGTAAAAGGTACGCGGTTTTATAAATTGCGGCAACAGTTATCAAAATTACAAAAAACCCGTAAAACCTGTGCGGTTCTGGTCTTTTTGACTGCCGGAAGTTTGCTTCATGCTCAAGAAAACCGGATTAATACCGATTCTATTGTGATTAAAACCGTCGCACCGGTTGATAAAGCCGAAACTTTCGGGCATTTGGTTATACAGGATTACGGTGGACGAATGAAACCGGTCAATACATATAGTTCGGAATTGCTTCGTAAATTGACCAAACACGATACTTATACGACAAAAAGTGGCAAAACTTTTAGCGCTGACCAAGTCCTCACAGGCATGATCAGCTATCCGCAAGGTTGGTGGTATGTACCTATCATTTATTTGGAACGTGGAGACGAAAGTTTACGAAATATTATCGGTATTGATAAAAACCAAAAATATGCCCGTTTAATCGACTTTTTTGATGAACAAGGCAATTATAAACTACAATCCTATCTTGAAAAAGCACAAAAAAAACGCATCAAAGGTAAATTTGACCAAGATGTCATCAATGTTAGTGGCAGGGTTAATTTGCTTTACAACACTTTATTAACCAACAATTTACGTTTATTCCCCTTGCCCGATGACCCAGATCATAAATGGTATTCGTGGACACAAATAAAAGATTTCAAGTTCAATGAAGACGACAAAAATTTTGCCGTCAATGCTATACCACTTTGGGCCAAAGAAATTTTTAAAGCCAAAGAAACCGGAGATTATGAGTTGGCTGACCAAATCTTAAAAGGTATCGACCAATATCAAAAAAGATTCGGGCAAGCCGTTTATCCTTCCGAAAAACGTTTAAAATGGGAAGTATTTTATAACAAATACGATGCCTTCCGGTCGCTGTTTTGGCAATTTATGGCGTTGTCATTGTTCATTTTTATATTGGCGATTGCTCAAATTTTCAGTCGTTCCAAACTGATATGTTATGCCATTAAAGCACTATACGGACTGAGTATTTTACTATTTTTATGGATGCTATTTTTTATGGGCTTACGTTGGTATATCAGCGGACACGCCCCTTGGAGTAACGCCTATGAATCTATGGTTTATGTTTCATTTGCCATTATTTTGTTTAGTTTGATTTTAGGCAGAAAATCAGCTTTGGTATTGGCTGCCGGATTGTTTGTCGGCTCTATGACATTGATGATTGCCCACTGGAACTGGATGGACCCGCAAATAGAAAATCTGGTACCGGTATTAAACTCTTACTGGCTTGATATTCATGTCTCAATTATTGTTGCCAGCTACGGACCTTTTGCTATCGGCATGATTTTAGGACTTGTGAATTTGCTCCTCATGGCACTGACCAATGAACGAAACAAAGATAAATTGGAATCATATATCAAAGAGTTGACCATCATCACCGAAATGGCATTGACCATTGGTTTAGTGATGCTCACTACAGGTAACTTTTTAGGCGGACAATGGGCTAATGAAAGTTGGGGACGCTATTGGGGCTGGGATCCTAAAGAAACTTGGGCATTGGTCAGCATCATTGTCTATGCCTTAGTGATTCATGCCCGTTTTGTGCCGGGACTGCGGGGTTATTTTGCGTTTAATTTAATGTCGGTTTTGTCGTTTGCTTCCATTGCAATGACCTACTTTGGCGTCAATTATTATTTGGCAGGCTTACATTCCTATGCCAAAGGCGAACCGCAACAAACGCCGGCATTTATCTATTATTTCCTTTTGTTTGTAAGCCTTTTAGCAGGATTAGCATATTATAAATACAAGAAGTTTTATGCCAGTAACAAGCGGAACAAAGTGACGTCCCATTGACGAGTAAAACGAAATAAGTAGTTCTTGCGAAATGAGGAAATGAGGAGTTGATGAATTGATAAAATGATGATATGAAAAACGAGTAGCTCGTAGTATGAAACAATAACTTTGAATCGAAACAAATCATCAATTCATCAAGTTAAAAGAAGAACATAAGATGTGAAGGAATAAATAATCATAAGAGAACAAAATATTATATGAAACCGACATGATTAAAATAATCATTAAACACACAACCTAATGATTATTTTAATCATCAAAGGTTATCCCGACGGCTGTCGGGAACATTAAGATAAATTTAAAAAAATAAACAGATGAAATACAATACATCGAAAATCTGACACTTCGGCAAGCTCAGTGACCGCACTTCGGCAAGCTCAGTGACCGCACTTCGGCAAGCTCAGTGACCGCA
>JALVEJ010000136.1 GCA_027031025.1 Flavobacteriales bacterium
TAAAAACTTACGATTATGACTTACGCATTAATACATTTTATCAGTTGGCCTATCATTATTTATTTGGGATATAAACTGAGTTTTTGGGCTATAAAAAAATATGAAACGAAATATGGCGATTCATAAAATTTCAAGTGTTAAACAAAGGCTATCTGTATAAGGTAGCCTTTATTGTTATCTATTTTTATAAGAAAAATCTTAAATTCTTAAAATGCTTACATGAACGAAAAAAAGGACTATTTGATATTAATTATGAACGCAAGATTGATAATTTTTTTATAAAAAATGCACTTTATTCAATCAAATTCTTATTTTTGAGAATTAAAAATTATTGAATAATGAATACAACTATAAAACCTACTTTAACCAAAGCGCAAGCCATAGCCTATGAAGATAAATATGGCGCACATAATTATCATCCATTACCGGTGGTCTTAACAAAAGGTAAAGGCGTGTATGTTTGGGATGTGGAAGGTAAACAATATTTTGATTTTTTGTCGGCATATTCGGCGGTAAATCAAGGACATGGACACCCTAAAATTGTCAATGCGCTTAAAGAACAAGCCGAACGTTTGGCACTGACATCTCGGGCATTTTACAATGACAAACTTGGTTTGTATGAAAAATTTGCCACGGAATATTTCGGTTTTGACAAACTTTTACCGATGAATACCGGTGCCGAAGCCGTAGAAACCGCCATAAAACTGGCTAGAAAATGGGCGTATGAGAAAAAAGGCATTCCGGAAAATGCGGCAAACATTATTGTTGCCAAAGGAAATTTCCATGGGCGAACAACTACAATTATTTCGTTTTCCAACGATCCGGAAGCCAGAGACAATTTCGGACCTTATACACCCGGATTTACCAAAATTCCTTACGATGATTTAGACGCATTGGAAGCAGCTATTAAAGCCAATCCCAATACCATCGGATTTTTGGTAGAGCCGATTCAAGGCGAAGCTGGAGTATTTGTGCCGTCAAATGGTTACCTCAAAGGTGCCAAAGCTATTTGCGAAAAATATGGCTGTTTATTTATAGCCGACGAAGTTCAAACAGGAATTGCCCGAACCGGAAAGTTATTGGCTGTTGATCACGAAGACGTCAAACCTGATATTTTGATTTTAGGCAAAGCTTTGTCCGGCGGTGTGTATCCGGTGTCTGCCGTTTTAGCCAACGATGATATTATGTTGACAATCAAACCCGGACAACACGGCTCTACTTTTGGGGGTAATCCGGTTGCTGCTAATGTAGCCATTGCTGCATTAACGGTTGTCAAAGAAGAAAATTTAGCCGACAATGCCGCTAAAATGGGTAACATTTTCCGTGAAGAGATGCAAAAAATAGTGGATAGTTCCAAATTTGTCAAACAAGTGCGTGGTAAAGGTTTACTCAATGCCGTCATCATTGACGATACCGAAGATAGTGATACCGCTTGGAATATTTGCTTGAAACTGGCTGATAACGGTTTGTTGGCAAAACCGACTCATGGTAATATCATTCGTTTTGCACCGCCGTTGGTTATCAATGAAGAACAATTGCATGAAGCAATTGACATAATCAAAAAATCAATAGCCGAATATGAGCAAGAAAATCTATAACAAACCCAAAAGAGCGCAAATTATTTATTTCCTCCTGATATTTTTATCGGGAGGGGCGCTTTTTTTTATCAAAACCAAACCCGACGATAAGCAAAATTTTTGGTTGATGATGGTTTTGCTTATTATATTAATGTATAGTTTGCTCAAATCGACTAAAAACTGGGCTTATGACAATCCGAAGCCGAAGGATGATGAAATTGATGAACCGAAAAAAGTTTACAAACAAAAAGATATTCCCAGCTTGGAAGAAATGACTAAAAATTTTAAAAAAACAATTAAAAAATGAAGCCGGGTGATAGAGTTGCTGCCATTGATGATGATTTGGAAGGTATAGTAAAAAAAATTGATAATCAATTAGTTTATTTCACAACTGACGATGGTTTCACGATGCAACTTCCGGCTGATAAAGTTGTCGTCATAGATAGTTTATTAGACGAAAAACTTAAAAAAACTCCGGTTACATCCAAAGAAAGTGTTTTTAAAAATAAATTTGTCCGAAAATCTATTGACAAACCGGTATTTGATTTACATATTGAAAAAATTCAAGCCAAACATCATCATTTGAATGCTGGCCAAATGTTGGAAATTCAGCTTAACGAAGTCAAACGGATAATTCATAAAATGAAAAGAAAACATTACAAAGAATTTGTCTTGATTCATGGAGAAGGTAAAGGCGTTTTAAGAAGGGAAATACAAAAAATTTTGCGACAAAACGCTTTGAAATATACAGATGCTTCTTACCAAAAATATGGTCATGGCGCTATTTTAGTAATAATTTGATTTTAAGGAAAAATCAATTTTTTTATATTTACACAAAAATATATATGGTCAAAACGCATATAAAACCCCTGACATCATTGAGGTTTCTTTTTGCATTGATGGTTTTTTTATCACATTTGGATTTTTTTAAAGCCGGAAATTCACAATTTTTAAAGCAACTATATGAGCGAATATTTTATGAAGGATACATCGGTGTGAGTTTTTTCTTTATTCTGAGTGGTTTTATCATTTCATATAATTATCAAGACCGCTTGATTGCTTCACCTAAAAATAAAATAAATTTTTATATAGCCCGTTTTGCCCGTATTTATCCTTTGCATTTTTTAACTTTTTTACTTGCTATCCCTTTATCATATCAAGTTTTTATGCAAAATAAGTTTTTAGGTGTTGTTCAAACTTTTACCAATGTTAGTCTAACACAGAGTTTTATTCCTATTCGGCAAATCTATTTCTCATACAATGCGCCTTCGTGGAGTTTGTCAGATGAAATGTTTTTTTATATGCTTTTTCCTTTTATTTTCAGTCTGATTTATAAGGAACAGAAATTTAAACTTCTTTTGATTTTTATAAGTTTAATAAGCATTCCTGTATCGAGCTTAATCATTCCTGAAGTTTACCATCATCATTTATTTTATATCAATCCTTTGTTCCGTATTGTTGATTTTTTAATTGGATTTTATCTCTATAATATTTATAAAAATTTTAAAACCAAGAGGTTAAAATTAAATTTCAACTGGTTGGAAGTATTTGCCATTTTAGTTTTTATAATCTTTTTTAGTTTTCATCGTCAAGTTTTGGAAGTAGCAAGATATTCTTATTATTATTGGCTTCCTATGGCATTAATCATTTTTATTTTTAGTTTCCAAAAAGGCTTTTTTTCTAAAATATTATCTCATAAGTTTTTGATTCATTTAGGTGAGATAAGTTTCGGATTTTATATGTTTCATCAGTTAATTTTGCGTTATTTTTTAAAATTAAACGAAAGGTTTTTGCATTGGGATAATATGATTTTGATTGCAATAATGGTTTTTTTGCTTTCGCTTATAATTAGTCATTATGCTTACTTATGGTATGAAAAGCCCATGAATTCGTATGTTAAAAACAAAGCTAAAAAGTTTTTTATATCACCATAGCTATTGATAAACCATCCCGCACCGGCAATATCAGAGCTTCAACCCTTGGGTCATTTGCTACCATTTCATTAAAATGTTTGATTGCCATGGTTTCGGCATCTTTTGCTTCCGGTTCTAAAACTTTTCCGTACCACAGAACATTATCGGCAATAAGTAATCCGCCTCGGGACATTTTGGGTAAAATCATCTCAAAATATTGCGGATAGTAACGTTTGTCAGCATCGAGAAAAACCAAGTCAAATATAGTCTCAAGTTTCGGAATGATGTCGCGGGCGTTGCCGACTATTTGTTTGATTCGCTTCCGGTAAGCCGATTGCTCAAAATATTTGTTTTGGATAGTTTGAAATTCGTCATTTTTATCAATGGTGATAATTTGTCCGTCAGGCGTCAGTCCTTCTGCCAAACATAGCGTTGCGTAACCGGTAAAAGTCCCTATTTCCAATATGTTTTTAGGTTGTTTAAGACGCGATAGCAAGCTTAGCAACCGCCCTTGATAATGTCCGCTGATCATTTGCGGCAACACGGTTTTTTGATAAGTTTCCCGTTCCAATGCCGCTAACAATTCCGATTGTGGCGCGGTTAAGTTTTCTATGTATGATAAAATTTGCTCATTAACAAAGCTACTGTCCATTATCATTAATTTTGAATTTTTCATACATTTCCAAATCAAAGAATGAAACAGAAAGAATTTCGCTCATTTTAATAATTAAATCCGTATTCAATTGGTTGATATTTGAAACATTACCGGTTTCTACGTAATCTGCATAAATTGAAAGATAATGTGTCGTAAAATTAAGCTGTAAAGTTTTGTCACGAAAACCACTAATAGCCGGAATAATTCTAATGTATTCGGAAATGCCCGGAAGAGGTAATTTTATTACCCAGCCTATATAAAATTTGTTATTTTTTAAGGAGATTAAAATCAGATTTTCATTAATAAAAGCTTCCTTAAGTTTTAATTCGAATTCGTTACCAACCTTTGATATGGCTTGAATTACATATTTTTGTTTATCTAGAAAAAGATTTAGAGAAATCATTAGCAAAGCTATAGGAATAGATGCTATGGAAGTTAATGTGTAATGTTCTTTAAAGGGAAATTGATTATAAACTTTTACAATAAGTTCCGGCCAAGCGTATTCTATTATAAAACGTATAATCAAAGCTAATGCACCGATATATGAACCCTTTAAAATTGTTTCAAAAATTAGACGCTGTTTGTCTAGTCTTTGTTGGATAAATTTAAAATAATAGGATCTGGTTAAAAATAGATAACCCGCAGCAAGAGGAAATATAAATAAATTCCAAGGCATTATTTCATAGAATTATGCAACTTCCTGTTATTGAGGTTTTTTATGATGTCCGAATCTAATAGTTCATTTAGTGTTTTTTTAAACTTTTCTTGTTTAAAAAAATCTTTTTTTTCAATAAATAAACTACCGTTGTTAGTAACTTTAATTATGTCATGCTTTTTTTTTCGAGAAAAAATAGGAAGGTGTGATTGCATAATAGTATTTTAAAAATTAACTTTCAAAAAATATGCCTAAATGAACATTAGTGTAAAGATAAACAGAAATTTTAAACAATAATAAATATCGTTTTATTTTTATTGAATAGGCAAAATTTTAACATTAATAATATTGAATATTAAATATTCTCAAACATGTCATTCATTTTTTCTTTTTCTTCACGGGCTAAGTCGCCATCAACTAAAATTCTACCACTATGTTCATCGACAATGATTTTTTGACGGGTGCGGATTTCCAATTGTTGTTGGACGGGAATGGTAAAATACGACCCGCCTGATGAGCCGCGTTCAATAGACACAACTGCCAATCCGTTTTTAAAATTCTTACGCAAACGGTCATAAGCCCGTAGTAACCGGGGTTCTATTTTTTTGCGTAAACTTTCGGCTTTTTTGGTTAAGAATTTTTCTTGTTTTTCGGTTTCTTTCATCAATGCCGATAATTCTTCACGTTTGTGTTGCAGGTCTGCTTCGCGTTGTTGGATCAGTTCGTCAATACCTTTTACTTTGACTTCTTTACCATCCTTTTCGTATGTATAACCTTCTATTTTTTGGGTTTGTTTTTCGATTTCGTTGTTGGCTTCCCGAATTTTTTTGTCGGCAAACTCAATCTCCAATTCCTGATATTCTATTTCTTTTGACAAGGCTTCGTATTCTCGGTTATTACGAACATTTTTTTGTTGCTCGGTATATCTGGCTATTAATTGTTTAGCATCGTCAATGGCTATTTTGCGTTTGGCAATTTCATCTTTTTGTTGCTCAATGATATTTTGGATTTTTTCTTTGCGAATATGCAAGCCTTGAATTTCGTCTTCCATATCTTGAATTTCCAAAGGTAACTCGCCACGGGTGCTTTTTATTTCGTCAATTTTAGAGTCGATAAGTTGTAAATCGTAGAGTAGTCTTAATTTTTCTTCTACTGTCATTTCTTTTGTTTTGCCCATATTTTATAAATAATTGATAGGGTTAGTATTTATTTCCGATAAAGCAACTGCAAAATTACGAATTTTTTTTGTAAGTAGTTCAAATAAAAACAATTTTGTATATTGTTCACTTTCGTAGTGTCCTATATCGGCTAAAATGAGGCTGTTTTCGGCTTGAAAAAAGTCATGATATTTTAAATCGGCGGTTATCAACAGGTCGGCGCCGGCAGCTTTGGCAGATTGAATGGTAAAACTACCTGAGCCACCTAAAATGGCCACTTTTTTAATGGTTTTTCCACGTAAAGCCGAATGTCTGATGCATGATAAATTGAGGTGTTTTTTTAGTTTTTTCAAATATTCATGTTCATCAACCGGCTCAGGCAATTCGCCGACAATTCCCAACCCAATTTCTTGATGTTGGTTTTGTAATTTCAAAATTTCGTAAGCCACTTCTTCATACGGATGTTTCTCAAAAAGATTTTGTAAAATTTTTGATTCCTTATGTTTTGGATAGATGACGCTGATACGTTCTTCCTTTTCATAATGCCTTTTGCCTTGCTCACCAACATACGGATTGGCGTTTTCGAGGGGCTTAAAGGTGCCGGTTCCTTCTACATTAAAACTACATTCGCTATAATTTCCTATTTTACCGGCGCCTGCCTCAAACAAAGCATTTCTTACTTTTTCGGCATCGGCAATGGGCGCATAAGTAACCAATTGTCGCAATGTCCCGGATTGTAGTTGCAAAACCTTTTGATTTGTCAGTCCTAATTTTTGAGCCAAAATTCCACTGACACCAAATGCTTGATTGTCCAATGCTGTATGCGTGGCATATATGGCAATATCGTGTTTAATGGCTTTCATTACGGTGCGTTCTACATAATTGCGTCCGGTTAAAGATTTTAAGCCGCTAAAAATAATAGGATGAAAACTGACAATTAGATTCAGATTCTTTTTAATTGCCTCATCTACAACAGCTTCCAATGTATCATGTGTGATTAATATGCCTTTTAATTCGGCATTAGAATTCCCGACCAATAAACCTACATTATCAAAATCTTCTGCATAAACCGGCGGAATTGTTTCTTCTATTATATGAATGACGTCTTTTACTTTCATTGTAGAAAATTTGTTACAAAGGTAATTTATTTTGAGGAAATGAGGATTTTGTTTCAATTTCATTGAATACATTGGATTTTTAATAATTGTTTTCTGCTTAAAAATTTAATTCTGCTTTTAATTTGAGGAAGTGAGAAAATTTTGTCTCCGGGTAATCTATATAAAAAAAAACAGGATGGTGTCGAAGCGACAGGTTTATTTGATTTTAAATCTCAGATTCACTTTTATGGTTTTCCGGTTTTTAATTTCCAATTTTCAGGTAGGTTATTATAAAAAACTTTTCTACGCTTTACTGTAATTAGCAAAATAACGTATCTTTGTGTATGGCAAAATTACTAGGAATAGATTACGGCAAACAACGCACCGGTATAGCCGAAACCGATGATTTACAGATTGTTGCGTCGGGATTGACAACGGTTAAAACGGCTGATATTTGGCAATTTTTTGAGGATTATTTAAAAGAAAATAAAGTAGAAAAAATCATTGTTGGTGAAAGTCTGGATTTGGATGGGAACCCTAATCCTATTGAAGAAGAGATTAAACAATTTATTAAAAAATTTAAACGGAAATATTCCGAAATAGAAG
This sequence comes from Flavobacteriales bacterium, assembly GCA_027031025.1. Taxonomy (GTDB): domain Bacteria; phylum Bacteroidota; class Bacteroidia; order Flavobacteriales; family Flavobacteriaceae; genus WGBX01. The sequence goes on from JALVEJ010000136.1 coordinate 7,661, forward strand.
TCTTGCGTGAAGATGAACGATACACGTCTAAAATGGCCTTGGACAGTATGATTAAAGGTGGTGTTAAAAAGCAAAAACGCCGTAACAAGGCTTTGGTAGATCAAGTAAGTGCCGCTTTAATTTTGCAATCTTATTTATATCGTAAATAATTATTTTTTTGTAAAGTTTGCAAAGTTGTTTATATTTGTATCATGTTTCGTTTTTTTTAATTTTAATTGATTTGTTATGAAAAAGTTGTTTTTTGTTTTTATTTTATTGTTTTTTTATAATGTTTTTGGGCAAATTCCACAAGATTTTGTTGCGTATTATCCATTAGATAATAATGCTAATGATTATAGCACTAATGGATTTAATGGGTATATATATTATACTCAACCTGTAACAGGTGTCTTTAATGATGCTTATAGTTTTAACGGGTTAAATTCCAGAATTGTTACATCGGCAAATAATAGAAATATTACAAGTATTATAACAATAAGTGCCTGGATAAAAACTATTTCTCAAAATGATTATGGTTTTGTTGTATCAAAATATGATTGGCGGGTTGATAAAGGATTTCATTTAGCGGTATGGTATAATGGGCATGCTTTTTTAGGAGGTAGAAATACGAGCAATAATTATTTTATGGTGCAGTCTCAAATGCCTGTTAATGATGGAAAATGGCACCACCTTGTAGGTGTTATTAATGGAAATACATGGCAATTATGGGTGGATTGTGAATTGCAAAATACCGTTTATAGCTCGGCTTCAACTCCTGACTTAACTAATAATGAAACATTATCGTTTGGATATTACCCATTAGGTGATACTGGAAATCATAGATATTTTAATGGTGAGATTGATGAAGTTTATTTATACAATAGAGAATTAACCCCAACAGAATTACAAGCATTATGTGATAGAAGTGTTAATGCAATAGAAACAAGTAATAATTCCGACAATTTATTAACTTCAAATATAAAAATATATCCAAATCCGGTTGAAAATTATTTTACTATAAAATCTGATAAATTAATAAAGCATGTTGCTGTTTTTGATGAAACAGGGAAAATTATTATAAATAAGGAATTTCATACAAAAAAAATAAATCTTGATTTAATTAGAATTAAAGTTAAAGGTGTTTATTTTATAAAAATTGAACTCTTTAATGGAGAAGTTTTGGCAAAAACAATCATTAAAAAATAAGGATTTGAACATTAAGCTTTTTATTACGGATATTGATGGAGTTTGGACTGATGGGGGTATGTATTATAGTGAAAATGGAGATGAACTAAAAAAATTTCATACCGGTGATAGTGCCGGCATTTTGTTTTTAAAAATTATTAATATTAAAACAGCAATCGTTACGGGAGAAAGAACTAAAATTGTAGAAAAAAGGGCGCGAAAGCTATCAATTGATGATATATATTTAGGGGTGAAAAATAAAGTTAGCGTTGCTAATGATCTCAAAAAAAAATATAAGTTAAAATGGAATGAAATCGCTTTTATCGGGGATGATATAAATGATATTTTGTTGTTTAGGAAGGTCGGGTTAAGCGCCTGTCCATCGTCTGCTGAGGATTATATTAAAAAAGAAGTTGATTGGGTCTTGTCTAAAAAAGGAGGTGAAGGAGTGTTTCGAGAATTTGTTCAAAAATTTTTAGTAGAAAGAAATCAATTGACATTTGTTATTAATAAATATTTGGAATCTATAAAGAATGAAGAAAGTAGCTATTATACAAGCTAGAATGTTGAGTAATCGTTTAAGAGGTAAATCATTAATGTCTATAAATGGTATACCTTTGCTCTACCGAGTTATTGATTCAATTAAAAATATTGGAATTTTTGATGAAATTGTAGTTGCTACAACTAAATTCACCGCTGACAACCCTATTGAGTCTGCTGTAAAAGATTTTGACGAAAAAGTGAAAGTATTTAGAGGTGATTCGCAAGATGTTTTAAACCGCTTTGATAAAGTAACGCAATATTTAAATCTAGATGAAGATGATTTAATCGCACGTTTTACTGCCGATAACCCAATTTACAATAAAGATTTGACAATAAAGGCATTTCATTTTCACCTTGCTACTAAGGCTGATTATACATATATTTATGGATTATCACCATTAGTCCCGGAATTTTTAAAAGTCGGTTTGATAAAAGAAGCCAACAAACTGACAAAAGATGAATTTGATAGAGAGCATGTTACCCCTTTTTTTAGGAAAAATGCTGAAAATTATAATATTAACAAGTTACCTAAAAATTGGTCTGGCATACGTCCGGTTTATAATAAAAATTTAACCGTAGACACGTGGGAACAACTTAAAGGGATTGAAAAAATGTTGAAGGAGTTAAATTTTGATAAGGATAATATAACAATTAATAAGATTTACAATTATTTTGACAATAAACAAAATCAAATATCAAATGTTCAAAAACTTAACATAGAATTAGATGGAATACCTGTTGGAGATGGGCTCCCAACTTATGTCATTGCTGAAATTGGTCAAAACCATAATGGTAGTGTTGAAATAGCTAAACAATTGATTGATTTGGCCGTAGAAGCTGGAGCCAATGCAGTTAAATTTCAAAAAAGAGATATTCCATCTGAACTGACCAAAGAAGCTTTTAACAAACCTTATGATAACCCTAACTCATTTGGAGCAACTTATGGCGAACATAGAATAGCGTTGGAATTAAACGAACATCAACATGCAGAATTAAAAGAATATGCTAATGCCCGTGGAATCACTTATTTTGTTACACCCACTGATATTCCTTCAGTTGAAATAATGGAACGTCTCGATGTGCCGTTTTATAAAGTTGCATCTCGTGACTTAACAAATTTGCCATTATTGAAAAGACTTGCTCAAACACGAAAGCCGGTTATTATTTCAACCGGAATGGCTACCATGGAAGAAATTGAAGATGCAGTCAACATTTTGGGTGGAAATAGAAAAGATATAATAATTCTTCAATGCATTTCTCAATATCCGGCTGATTTAGACCGTGTAAATCTAAAAGTGATGGAAACTTTAAGAAAAAAATTTAATAAAATAACAGGTTTTTCAGATCATACCACAGGGATTATTGCTGCATTGACAGCTTCAATTTTAGGTGCTGCCGTAATAGAAAAACATATTACTCTTAATAAAGCCATGAAAGGCAGTGATCATGCAGGAAGTGCGGAGAAAGAAGAATTCACTAAGTTAATTAATTACATTAAAGAAGCCCGTAAAACAATAGGAGATGGAGTCAAAGATTTTGATCCGGTTGTTTTGCCAGCAAAGAAAAAATTAGCACGTAGCATTGTGAGTAAAGTTCCAATTAAAAAAGGAACAATATTGACAGAAAATATGATTGCATTAAAAAGTCCCGGCACAGGTTTGAAATGGAAAGAAAAGGACTTAATATTAGGAAAAAAAGCAAATATTGATATTAAAGAAGATGTTATTTTAGAACCGAACCAATTCTCCTAACCAAAACCAAACCAAAATGCCTTTTTACTTTTGAGATGTCTTTTTTTGAGATATCTTTTCTTATCAATTGTATTTCATAAATTTGTTAATAAGATAATTGAATTTTGAAAAATAATCAAACAAATTGTGTTAAAAAAGCGTAATGTTTAATTTTTCATAGTTTATTGTATTATATTTGTAATAACAAACAATAAACTTATGAAAAAAATTACCTTGCTATTTTTAATGTTAGGATTTATAG
>JALVEJ010000137.1 GCA_027031025.1 Flavobacteriales bacterium
TGTTCTCCCAAGACACCTTAACAGTTAAGTTGCATCCGGCAAAGCAATATCCGTGGACGGTTTTATATCAATTAAAAAATGTCCGCCAAGAATATATCGATAACAAACAACAGAATAAAGATAGTGCTTTTATATACAAAATGCAGAATTTGGATTCCGGAATGTATCTGTTGATGTATGATATGGATAGTCAAAATTTTGTGTATTTTATCTACAATCACGAACCGGTGACATTGGAGGTTTTTCCAAAAGAACACAACAAGATTTTGATTCGCCGGTCCAAAGAAAACAAAGTGTTTTTGCCTTATGCCGGCAAGCATAATCAATGGGTGGCAAAATTAAACGAACTGGAAAAGCAATTGGATAATGATGAATTAACTGTCCAAGACAGAAAAACCTTTACAAAGCAAAAATATTTGCTTACTCAACTGCAAACCAATTATTTAAACAAATCCAAGAGCTTGTTGGCACATAAATACATTGCGGCTATGACAGAATATTATCCCGATATCAATCTGCCAAAAAATGTTTATTGGAAGGATAAAAAAGCTCATTATCTTTCGCATTTGGATTTTAATGATGAAGATTTACAACGGTCTAACATCTTGATTAATAAAATTAATACGTATGTGTTTGAAATCGATCCGCCCAAAGAACCCAAAACCAAACATTTGGAATATATGAAACGGATTGAAACGGTCTTATCTAAAATCAAAGACCAAACTTATCGAAACAATGTGATACTTTCTTTAACCAATTCATTTATCAATGTTGACGGACGGGTTACGAAAATGTTGATTGAAAAATATGTCCGAAAAATGCCCGAAAAGGATAAAAGTCACGTCAATATCCAAAATATATTGGAGCAAGTGGGTATAACAATTGGTGAAAAAGCACCGGATTTTAATTTTACCGATTTTTTAAACAAAAAACATACGTTTTCTAAGATAATTCCCATAAAGCCATACACTTTATTGATTTTTTGGAGTGCCACTTGTTCGCATTGTTTGCATGCCATGCCCATAGTTAAGAAATTGATGAAAAACCGAAAAGATTTTAACGTGGTGGCTATTGGAATTGAATATGAAAAATATCCATGGAGCGCAGAACAACAAAATTACCCGGATTTTTACCATGGTTTAAAACTTCAAAAATGGCAAAACCCTTTGGTTAAAGCTTATGGTGTTCACGCTACGCCGACCTTTTTTATCTTGAATAATCAAGGAGAAGTGATTGCCAAACCCTATGAGGTGGAAGATTTAGAATCTTGGTTAAAAAATCATCCGGCTAAATGATTTTGGTTAAAATGTGTGCCGTATGTTATTTATTGCGTTGTTTGAGGAAATGAGGAATTGATTGATTTCAGATGTCAGATTTTCGATTCGGTTACTGAGCTTGCCGAAGTATCAGATTTCAGATTTTTTCAAACCATTAAGACATTAAGGGCATTATGTTTTATTCTTTTATGTTCTTTTATGCCTTTTATGGTTTTATTGATTTCAGATTTTTTTGCGCTTCATAGATTACTTTGTTTTTTGATGATTATTTACTTATTCATATTATATTGCTGTTTCTAGTTTGATGAATTGAGAAATTCTCTAAATTATCCGGGTATCATTTTATTCTGCTTGAATTTTCTATGTCATTCAGACAATATCTATATTATCTAATTCCGTAAGTAATTGTTCCCACTCAATCATCAAAGTATCCAAGCGATTTTTGGCTTCGGTATAAGCATTGAAAAAATCGGGGTCGGAAGGTGGAGTAGGCGCAGATAACTGCGTTTCCATATCACGTATTTCCTGTTCCAGTTGTTCTATTTCTTGTTCAATTTTGTTTAGCCGGTTTTTGAGTTGCTTTTGCTTTTTTCTGTTGGCTTTGCGTTGTTCGTAAGATGTATTTTTAGACTTTTTATCTTGCGATGCATACGTTTCTTTTTGCAATTCTATGGCTCTGAAATTCTCGGCTTGGCGTTCTTGCAAAAAATAATCGATATCACCGAGATGCACCTTGATATTTTTATCTTTAAATTCAATAGTTTTATCGGACAAGCCTTGCAAAAAATGCCGGTCGTGAGAGACTACAATCAGTGTGCCGTCAAAGCTCAAAAGCGCTTGTTGCAACACCTGTTTTGAATGGATATCCAAATGATTGGTCGGTTCGTCCATAATCAACACGTTAAAAGGCTGCATCATCATCACTGCCAGTGCCAAGCGATTGCGTTCGCCACCGGATAATACACCGGCTTTTTTGTGGACATCGTCTCCCGAAAACAAAAATGCCCCTAAAATATCCCGAACTTTGGTGCGGTTGGTATCGTCAGAAGCAGCTTCAAGGGTTTCTAATACTGATAAGTCCGGATTGAGATATTCCGATTGGTTTTGCGCAAAATAACCGATTTGCACATTATGCCCCGTTTTAACTTGTCCACTGCTTGCTTGCAGTTCGCTAACCAATATTTTAGCCAAAGTAGTTTTACCGGTACCGTTTTGTCCTACAAATGCCAAGCGTTCGCCTTTGGTGATAATCAAATTGATGTCTTTTAGAACTTCTTTATTTCCGAAACTTTTATAGAGTTGTTCAATTTCAAAAACTATTTTACCCGAAGGTTTAGCAACCGGAAAACAAATATTCATCGTCTGATTATCAACCGCATCTACTTCGATTCGTTCCATTTTTTCCAGTTTTTTTATCAACGATTGAGCAAAACTGGCTTTGGTGGCTTTGTATCGGAATTTTTCAATCAGTCGTTCGGTTTCTTTAATTTCTTTTTCTTGATTTTTGGCTGCTTGTTGTTGTTTTTCAAGTAATTCGGCTTTGATTTTTAAAAATTGGGAATAAGGTTTCGGAAAATCATAGGTTTTGTTTTTGGTCAGTTCAATAGTGCGATTTGTGACATTGTCGAGAAACATTTGATCGTGAGATACCAAAAGTAGAATGCCTTTATAGTTTTTTAAAAAATTTTCAAACCACAAAATACTTTCGATATCCAAATGGTTGGTGGGCTCGTCCAGTAGCAGAATATCATTGTTTTGTAAGAGAATTTTTGCCAATTCAATTCGCATACGCCAACCACCGGAAAACGTTTCTACCGGTTTGTTAAAATCAGCATCTGTAAAGCCCAAACCTTTTAGCACTTTTTCGGTTTCACCTTTGTATTGGTAGCCACCCAGCAACTGAAATTGCTCTTGTTGATGATGATATTCATCAAGCAACTGCATATAACTATCGCTTTCAAAATCTGTTCGAACCGCTAAGTCGTTTTCCAACCGGTTAAGCGAATTTTCAATCCGTTTGATGTCGTCAAAAGCTTTGTAAGTCTCTTCCAAAACCGTGGTGCCGCCTTCAAAGTCTATGTCTTGTCTTAAATACCCGATTTTATGTTCTTTTAGTATCTCAATCTGTCCTTCTGCGGGCTCAATTTCTCCATTGATGGCTTTGAGCAAGGTCGATTTGCCGACACCATTTCGACCAATCAATCCGGCTTTATCGCCCGGATTTAACTGAAATCCGACATTTTGAATAATATCGTTGCCACCAAGCCGAATTGTCAAATTGGAAATATTGAGCATGCTTAAATTTTGAGCTTCAAAAATAGCAAAAAAAATACGTTTTTTTCAAAATCATAAACTTTTCTTAAAGACAGCGTATAAGAGGTATTTTCTTTTCATCTTTGTAAGGTAAAAAATAAATAGGGATAGATTTATGAAAATCTTATGTCGCGCTTGGTTTTTCGTGAGCTTTTTTTTAGGTGTGTTCGGTGGTTTTTCTCAGACACAACTAAAAACATTAGAAGCAGTTAGAGTACAAAAAGCACCTAAAATTGATGGTATTGCCAATGACCCGCAATGGCAAAAAGCGCACGAAGCAACCGGTTTTTATATGTTTAAGCCCGGTGATGGCGATCCTTTACCCAAAAAATTCGATACTAAAATAAAGGTGGTTTATGATGATGTGGCTCTCTACATTTTAGCTTTGATGAAAGACCCTGACCCCGGCAAAATTACCCGTATCTTCGGATTACGTGACCAAACCATACAAGCCGATCAATTTTCGGTCATTATCAATCCGTTTTCAACGCCAAACAATAATTACCTTTTTGCGGTTTATGCATCCGGCTCACAATTAGACGGCAACGACCCCAAGGGGCGAGATTTATCTTGGAATGCCGTGTGGAAATCGGAAGTGTCCATAACCAAAGACGGCTGGCTGGTAGAAATGGCTATTCCGTATTCTGCCTTACGATTTCAAAATGAAGCGGTTCAAACTTGGTCTATCGGTTTTTTTAGACATATTGACAGAATTCGTGAAGATTATTCTTGGACCTATATCGACAAAACCAAAACCGGCGATATGGTGCAGTTTTTAGGTAAATTAACCAATTTAAAAAATTTAAAACCTCCGGTCCGATTGAGTCTGTATCCGTATACATCAGTTGTACATACGCGTTTTGACGGACAAAATCATACGGATTTCGGCTTCGGTATGGATTTAAAATACGGATTAAGTGAAAGTTATACGCTCGATGCAACTTTAATCCCCGATTTTAGTGATACACCTTACGATGAATTGCAGCTCAATTTAGGTCCCTTTGAACAATACTATCAAGAAAAACGTCAATTTTTTACCGAAGGTTTTGACTTATTTAATAAAGCCCGTTTGTTTTACTCGCGTCGTATTGGTGGCACGCCTTCCGGATATTACGATGTGACGTCGCAGCTAAATGGGGAAGAAAGTATCGTTGATAATCCTGATAAAGTACAACTCATCAACGCTTTAAAAATATCCGGGCGGAACAAAAGCGGTTTAGGGATTGGTTTTTTTAATGCCATTACCAACGAAACAGAAGCGACGGTTAAAAATAATTACACCGGCAAGGAGCGAAAAATTGTGACCGAACCTTATGCCAACTACAATATTTTTGTAATGGATTATAATTTTAAAGGCAATTCGACCGTCAGTTTAATCAATACTAATGTGATTCGTCAAGGCAGTTTTAGAGATGCTAATGTCACCGGCTTGTCTACGAATCTTTACGGGCAAAATAACACTTTGAATATCAGGGCGGTAACGGCTATGAGTTTGATTAATGAACATGAACAATATACCAAAGGATTTAAATACATTTTAAAAGCTTCCAAAAAAATCAAATCGCATGGTGTTTCCGTGCTTGTTAGAGCTATGGACCCATTGTATGATAGTAACGATTTGGGTTTTAACCGCCATAATAATTTTGCTAATTTTGACATCAGTTATTCTTATAGTATCCTGAAACCGACCAAACATTTTAATGCTTTACATATCAGTTTTGATGCCGGATTTGATCATTTGTATAAAAACCTGCAAAAAGTTCAAAATGATTTTGAATTGAGTAGTTTTTTTACCAATAAAAAATATTTAAGTTACGGCTTCGGATTAAATTATGTAACCGATGCTCACGATTATTACGAACCAAGAGTTCCGGGGCGGTTCTTTCTAGACAAAGCGCACGGTGGTTTTTGGGCATTTTTATCGTCGGATTATCGAAAAAAATTTGCCGGCGATATTAAGATAGCACGGTTTACCAAATTTAATGACCCGCAAAATTATTTTAGTATTACACTTTCGCCAAGATTCCGGGTGAGCAACCGTTTTCATGTTAATTATCAATATAAAATAGAAAGAATGAATAACGGCAAGGGGTTTGTTGATTATGATGGTAAAAATATCATTTTCGGTAACCGCCAACAACGCACCATGACTAACAGCTTAGGTGCCAATTATTTTTTTAGCACCAAATCGGCTATCAATTTGAATTTAAGATACTATTGGGCGCCGGTTTATTATGATAAATTTTACAAGTTGAATAATGACGGCACTTTGACAATCATAGATTACTATCACCAAAACAAAGATATTAACTACAATGTTTGGAATATGGATATTGGCTATTCATGGGAATTTGCGCCCGGTAGTAATTTATCTCTATTATATCGCAATTCTTTATTAAATTTTGACAATGAAGCCAAAATAAGTATCAGTGATAATATTGATAATTTATTATCACAACCACTTCGCAATACATTTATTTTAAAAATGACTTATTATATTGATTACAATACGGTAAAAAACCGTTGGTTTTAATCGTTTTTCCGGTCGTTAATATCAGGTTGTCGCAAAATGGCACCCCGTCGTTTTTTGCCATCAATAATAACTTTGACCGGATTGGGAAATCTGACATGTTTAAAATATTGGGTTTCTTCAATGAGTTCGGCACTATTTAACAAGTCGTAATTAATAGCATCCGGATTTCTGTCTAAAAATACCGAAAAGTAAGCGATATTCATCGTGGTTAAATTATGAAAAAAATGTGAACCTGAGGAAGCATCGAGCGGATAGCCTTCCAGACTGGTTTCTACGATGACTTTAGCATTGGAAATTTGTGTCCAATTGACCGGAATGCCGATAAACCGGTCGCGCGTGCCCCATCGTCCGGGACCAATCAAAATATAATTTTTGTTGTTAAATTGACTATTCAATTTTTCAATTTCTTGTGCCATGGTGATGGTATCGGTTTTGTCAAAAACCTCGTTTTTTATAAAAATAATGTCGCGTATGGTGTTAATCACCCCGTTACCCATGCTTTTTTCGGCATATAATATTAAGTTGTCTTTATCCAATTCATCCGGTTTAAACGAATAGTCTTCCGAAGGCATCAACAGCGGTTTGACTTGCAATATGTAAAAAGTAGCATCGCCGTCTTCATCGGGGGTTAAATCTACGGCAAATTCTATTTCAACCGGCGTATCAAAGGCTTGTTTGAGATTGTCCAGCACATCTTGAATCATTTGCGGTAAAGGGATGTATTCATTTTGCAGAATGCTGGCAAAATTGGTCACCAAAACGCCGTTTTCGTCCACGCCCGGATACATCATATCGTTATTGTAATCATAAGTCGATACCAAATGTGTTAAAGTGCCATGCGGAATAGCGTCATACAAATCGACTTTTTTAATGGCAGTATAAGGTCCGTTAAGCAGATTGATATCTTGTTTTTTTAAATCGACGGCATAAAAATAACTTTGACTTTGCTTGATTTGATCTTGTAAGGAATTTAACTGAATTTTAGGATATTTAGGAGCAAACCTGTAGGCGCGTTCGCCTTCTACTACATACGAACCTAATCCAATAGCAATAACGGCAAATCCATCACGAGGTTTCATCGAAGCAAAAGGATAATAATTGTATGATTGCGCCACACCGCTGATATCAGGATAATACAAACCTTGATGCTCACGCCCGACCAATTCTTGAATCACTACAGACATTTTTTCATCGCCTAATTTGTGGTCCAAAGCCCTTGAATAATTGACGGCAACATTAGAATAGGTAGATGCGTAAACTAACTTAATAGCATCAATGAGTTGCTGTAAACGTTGGTTTTTGTCGTGATGATTGTTAGGAATGATATAAGTTTCAAAAATACCGGCAAAGGGTTGGGTTAAACTGTCTTCAAACAATCCGGATGAGCGCACGGCTAACGGTTTTTTAAAACAATCGAGCAATTGGTCGAGTTTTTTAACCAAGTCGTTTGACAAGCGGGCTTTTAAAAAACGTTTGTTGATTTCCTCATCGGGCAAATTTAAGTCTTTGAGATTTTGAAGCTTGTTTTCTTCAATAAACCGGTCAAATTCATTCGCTCCGATGATAGCCGTTCTGGGCATTTTGATTTTCAAACCTTTGATATGAGTAGCCAGTTCGGTTTTGTGCAACAACGAATTGATAAAAGCCAGTCCGCGGCCTTTACCGCCATAAGCGCCGTCAGAGAGCAAAAATATATTTTTGTCATCGCTGCAATCGGTGTCTTCCCATGGCACGACCTTGCCTTGGGGTTTTTCATCGCGATAGGCTTTGAGCATTTTTAAAATATAGGTGCGGATTTCTTCAATATCTTTAAAATGATGCGCTTTTTTAGCTTCCAAAATTTTTGCCAGTTGAATCTCTGAACGCGCCATCAACCAAAGTGAAAAATCGTCGCGCTTGGCATGAAAATCGATGCTTTCTTGTGGAACACGTTTAATGATTCTTTCAAACTCTTTTAGAGTTGATGCCCGTTCTATTTCTTTGCCGTTTTTATCTCTGAAAACAAAATCGCCAAAACCGATTTTTTGCGTAACTTGCTCAATGAGTTTTTGGTATAAATTTTCATCGTTTTTATCGATAAAAGTCAAGCATTTTTCATCGGCTACATTTTTTTGTTTTTTGTCGGATGACAGCACAATGATTGGCAAATTGTCCTTAACCTTTCTGACTTCGTCAATGAGTTGAAAGCCGGTATCCGGTTCAATTTTGCCGTTTTTGGGGAATTGTACATCGGTTATCATGACAAAAATATTGTCTTTAAACTTATTAAAGAGTTCTATCGCCTCTTCATAATTGGTTGCCAATAAAATCTTAGGACGCGCTCTGAGTTTTAAAACTTTATAGAGTTTGTCCATTTTGATTTCTTCTATAATTTTATTGGTCTGTTTAAAGACAATACGATACAGTTTGTTGAGGTAATTTGAATAATAAATCGGGTTGTCTTCTACGACTAAAATCATCCGGACAGAAGCGAGTTTGCTATCATTTTCGGCATTCATTTTATCTTCCAAATATTTAATCATAGCAAAAAATATGCGGGATTCACCGTCCCAAACAAATATTTTATCATAACCCAAACTGTCTTTTTGTTTTTCTAAAAACTTAATGTGATGAGTGTTATTTAATAAAATGAAAATCGGTAAATCCGGATAACGTTCTTTGATTTTTTTAATGATTTTAAGCGGACGTTGTTTGTTAAACCCGACCGTAATCACCACCATATCTATGTTTTTCTGTTCGAGTTGTTCAAGCGTTTCTTCGGTAGAATATACGCCAGTTATTCGCGGAAGTGAAGTCAAATTGAGTTTGCCGTAATCATATAGCATAATTTCTGAAAAACGCCCTTCTTTGTTAATAGAAAATGCGTCATACAAGTTGGATACAAGCAATATTTCTTTGACTTTAAATTTGCTCATATCATGATAAATGTCGCGCATACGGCTATCGCGATTCAAATAATTTTGTAAAAGTTGTTTCGGTTTGGGCTTCATAAAATGAATTTTTCAAAATTTAAAGTTACTTAATTTTTTTCAAATAATTTTGTCAGTATTCGCCAATTTGTCCGACTATTCTAAAAAAAATACAAATATGTCTTTTAAAGAATTTGCTATTCATCCGCAACAAGCCATTAGTTTCAAATTGATGAAACAAATTGATTATCATGCCATTAAAAATTACGATCTACCCATTGAACTGATGATGGAAAATGCCGGTTATCATTTGGCAAAGCTTTGTGCAGCAAGCGTGCGTCAAACCGATAAAATATTAATTGGTGTAGGAAAAGGGCACAACGGTGGCGGCGGATTGGTTGCGGCGCGTCGTTTGCTGGCTTGGGGTTACCGCGTCTATATCGATGTGTTGGAAGAGATGTTGAGCGATTTAACCGCACAACAATTCAACAGAGCGGTTGCTTTTGGTGCGATGGTCAAAACCATTGACAATCCGGATTTGGTTGTGGATGCTTACTTTGGTTTTTCGCAAAGATTGCCGTTGCCTGAGGTGTATATCAAACGTATTAAGCAACTTAACCGTTCCAAAGCGCCTATAATCAGTTTAGACGTTCCAACAGGTTTGCCTGAAAATCCGGAAGAAAACCATCCGTTTATACAGGCTGATACGGTGGTCAGTTTGGCATATCCGAAAAAAGTTTTATTTAATCGAAACCTCAATGCTAAAATTTTGTTGGTTGACATTGGTATTCCGGCGGTAGCTTTTGAAGATTTTGGTATTTCGTATCCGTTTCCGTTTGACGCGGACGGGATTTTGCAGTTAAAAGTTAATCAGTTGATAGCGGATTAATTATTAAAATGTTTCTAAAAATTCAGGATTGTTCTTTCAATTTTTTGACGAGTTCATCAATAAATACAGCTTGCCGGCTATTGATTTTTTCTTTGGCGGTTTGAGGGTCAAACCAAGCCGCTTTGTCTATTTCGGGAAAATATTGAGTTTTTCCCGAGTGCGGCGGCCATTCCAATTTAAATGTATTACTTTTTAGTTTTGATGGGTCGGCATCGCCTTTAACAGCCCAAGCATAAACCGTTTTGCCGTTTTTTAATTTAACGGGACTTAACATTATAGGATGAGTAGGTTTAATATCAAAACCGGTTTCTTCTTTAAATTCTCGCACGGCTGCTTGCCAAGGGGCTTCATTGGCTTCTATTAAACCTTTGGGAATAGACCACGCCCCCTTGTCTTTTTTTGCCCAAAAAGGTCCGCCCGGATGCACCAGCAAAACTTTTAGCTGCCCGTTGTCAAATTTATATAATAGAATACCGGCGCTTTTTTGCGACATCATCAAGATTCGTAATTTTTCATTTCCGTTTCAAAAAAATCATAAGCGCCTTTTACCGCCGCTTCAATTACATCGGCATTTTCTTTGGCTTCTTGTTCGGTAAAACGGTCAAACCATTCAATGTCATCGGTAGCTATATTGATGAGAAACCGGGGAAATTCAGTGTGTAAGACAAAAATATCATCTTGTAATTCGGAATTATCGGCTAATAAATATTTGGGTAGTTGCATAAGTTTAGGGTTAAAGTTTATTCGTCAAAATTAATTGATTTTACTGCAAATATAATGAATATTGGCTCTATGTTGTTTTGTATGGGTAATAATATATCAGGTTCAAAACCATGTACTCATGGCTATTTTATTTTCAAATTATTTCACCCCTTCGGGGTTCAATGGTGTTTTTTTATTGTTTAATCTATAAATATATCACTCCTATGAGTTTTTTATATATGAAGCCCGAGGGCTGAAATTATTGTAATAAAACCATTAAAACAGAATCATAGAAACCCCGAAAGGGTGGTATTATTGTTTATGGTATTATTTGTTACCCACCAAAATCGATATAGAGCCAGAATATTTGAAGAATGGAGAAGTAGAATGATTGACAAAAAATGTTAAAAATTCTCCCTCGCCTTTTCAATAAAATATCGTAATTTTGCAAAAATTTTTAGGCGAATATGTTATCAGTAAATAATGTCTCCGTTCAATTCGGAAAACGTGTTTTGTTTGACGAAGTCAATGCGCAATTCAAAAAAGGAAATACTTATGGGATAATTGGTGCCAATGGTGCCGGAAAATCAACCTTTTTAAAAGTATTATCGGGCGAAATAGAACCGACAACCGGTAGTGTGCATCTTGAACCGGGCAAGCGGATGTCCGTTTTAAAACAAGATCATAATGCCTTTGATGATTATACGGTTTTGGATACCGTCATCATGGGA
>JALVEJ010000138.1 GCA_027031025.1 Flavobacteriales bacterium
CGATATTATCAAACGCAACGGCACAAAAACGGTCATCGTTAATAATAATCCGAATACCGGTGTACCCTTAGATCCGCCGATGATTAAAAAGATGAAAGTTTGGCAAGATGCTTACATCAGTGATTTCGGATTTTTTGCAGAAGCCAATCATAAATTATCAGACCACTATTATGTTACAGCCGGTTTACGAACCGATTATGTGGTTTCGGAATCCAGAGATCCTGCACAGGGCTTTGTTGATATTTACGGTAACACCGGTCAAAAAACCGATATAACGGTGGGCGGTAATGTGTCTGTTAAATATAAAAAAGATGATTACCAGTTACAGTTGGCTTTTGGTCGTGGCACACGAACACCGTCAATGCTGGAACGCTATATTTACCGTTTTATCGTAGGACGCGATAGTCGAGAATATATTGGGAATCCTAATTTGAAACCGGAAATCAATAATCAGGTGGAAGTATCGGTTCAAAGAAAATGGACAAAATTCCAAGCCGGTGGTAGCATCTTTTATTCCTATTTTCAAGACTATATCACGCCTGTTTTAACTCCGGCGCTGACGTCATCGGAAGGTAGTTGTGGCGCACCGCCAAAGCCCCCCAAAGTGTTTAGAAATGTCGATGCTTATCAATACGGTTTTGATTCGTATGTTGCTTACCAACTGACTGATCATTGGTTGATTAAAGCCGATATAGCATTTACCAAAGCTTACGATATTACTTTGGATGAGCCGTTGGCGCAAGTCGCCCCGCCCAATGCACATTTGGAAGTGAAATACGACACCGGAAAATATTGGGTAGATGTTCGCGGAGAGCTGGTTGCCACACAAACCGATTATGCTCCGAGTTTCTTGGAGACCGAAACACCCGGACATAATACCATTGATTTGCGCTTAGGCTGGAAACCCTACAAGGGTTTGTCTGTTGGAGGCGCTATTCTCAATTTGACCGATGAATCGTATTATAATCACTTAAACTTTGCTTTTAAAAATGCCGATGACCTTAACGGTCGCCGCATTTTTGAACCCGGACGTAGTTACAGTGTGTTTTTAAAATACAAATTTTAACCTAAACCTGTTAGGTCTTACAGTCCTGATAGGTTTTGAACTAAAATCAATAAAAAGACCTAGCAAGTCGGCAAGACCTACTAGGACTGACCTGATAGGTTTTGTAAACCTGTTAGGTCTAAAAACAATAAAAAGACCTACTAGGTTTTGAAAACCTAGTAGGTCTGAAAAAGAATAAAATAATAACTAACAATTAAAAACAATTTAAAAATGAAAACAATAAAACAAATCACTTATTTATTAATCATAGCCGGTTTATTAAGTGTTACAGCTTGTAAAAAGAAAGACGATAAACCCGTTAATACCCACGACGATGCTTACGGTGATGTCATCACCAAAAAAATGATGATGATGGGTAATGCCAAATACTTGCCGATGTTTTTTGCAGGTGCAGAAGGAATTGTCGCTGATGGGAGTAGCGTTAAAGCACCGGACGGCACCGTTTACGATTTAAACGAATTTTGGGCAGGTCCCGGCAAACTAAAAGGTCAAGGAACCGTTGGAAATACCTTGCCTCAAGCCGGCACTTATACTTTTACATTAAAGTTTAGCGACGGTTATGTCAAAACCGTTACGGATGAATTGGAAGGCGAAGATACCACCGTGCCGCAAATTACGGTCAATTACAATACCAATACCAATCCGCAAACTATTGATGTCAGTTGGACGCCATCGCCAGAAGCAGATTTTTATTGTATCAAAATGACAGATCTGGATATGGCACATAACAAACCTTATTTTAAAGTTCCGATGATTGACAAATCGCAGACATCATTTACCATTACTTTAGACGGTAGTAACGGTTGGTTACGACCGGTTTCCGAATTGCAAAACGATACGGAATATTATATCGTTATTTCTGCCAAAAAAGTAGAGAATGGCACACCGGTCACCGGTATGAGCAAGGATTTTGAAGTGAACGGTTGTAGTAAAACGACTTTTAGGTATCAACAATAAGATGGGGATTAAAAACTAAACAGCGAGCCTTTGCTCGCTGTTTATATTTAATATTATTAGACTTTTCCTATAATTCTCACACTTCCAACGTTCTAGCATTCTACTATTTTATTTACGATTTTTCTTCTTCAACTCTTCCTTCACCTTTTTCTGATAAAGAATAGCCGATTTACGAGCGGCATCACTGATTTTATCCATTAAGACATAAATGGTATTTAAAGCCCTGCCGCCTTCAAGATTTTTAACACTTGATTTTGCCATTTGCCAGTCGGCTTGAACGGATTTTAATTCTTCGGAAATATCGATGGTATTTTCACCGGAATAAAAGGTTTTATTTAAATCTCTTTGAAAATCATTTTGACATTGATTGATTTCATGTCCAATAATAGGATCTTTGACGCCGGCAACCTTCATAGCATATAAAAAAGCCAATTGTTGCGCTAACAATTCCATATTATTGGCAGCTTCCTGATATTTAAGGGTGGATATGTTTTCCGAGTTATTGATGGTGCGAATTAAGTCATTAGAAGTTTTTAAAAAAGATTTCAACGTATTTAAAAGCCCGTTCATCTTCTCTTTTTGAGGTTTTTGAATGGCCAAAACCCGCAAATTTTTCCACTTATGCACTAATTCTTGAACTTGATCTTTTATTTCCGGATGATCTTTGGCATAGATTTCCAATCGTAATAAACTAAATTCGCCGTTTGACAAATTTTCATCGTTTTCTTTGGAAACATAATTGACTTTTAAGCCTCGATATAAATAATCTTTGACAATTTTAACCGCAGCGGTTCTGACATCAACCGCACTTTGCAAGGCGTCACTTACATCAAGCATTTCGTCATACTGAGCTTGTGAGGTTTGCCACAAAAGTATCGTGGAAAGTATCAATAAATATTTTTTCATCTGTTTATATATTTTTATTTTAACGTTATGGTTCCCGACCGTCGTCGGGATAACCTTTGATGATTAAAATAATCATTAGGTTGTGTGTTTAATGATTATTTTAATCATGTCGGTTTCATTATTTTATAGTTTGAATGATAAATTTAAGTAATTTAAAAGTTTTATTGGTATAAACATTGTCATATGCATACATCATCTTTGGGTTGTATTTTTCTTTGTCTAACAATGTTTTAATAGATTCAAGGGTTGTTTTTAAATCGGTAATTAAATTTTTGGCTTTTGGATTTAAAGTTTTGAGTTTCCCGGTTTTTTTCAAGTTCTTTTTCATACTGCCCATATCGATATCAAAATATGACGCAGCATCTTTAATATGGAAAGCTTTTTTTAATACATAAATCGCAGCAATGGCATCAATCTTTTTGCCATTTGAGGCATTGAGTTGTGCTATTTCTATAGATTTTTTATTTTTGGAATAATCAGGGTGTTTATTAAAAATATCTTTGTTTAATTGTTTGATGTATTTACCGAGACGATAGGTCTTTTTTACCAGCGACTCATAATTATCTTTTTCAAAATCGGTTATATTGATGCGATAAATATTCCAAAAATTTTGAAGTTTTAAAAAATCTTCTTTGACTTTTCTATCATAAGGCAAATGCAAAATAATATAAGACAAATTATCGTCAAACAAAGCAATACTTTTATCCATATCCGCCAAAGCTTTTTTCTTAAAAGTATTGGTTTTGACAAACACAAAATTCTTCAAAAAACGGTTGGTCAACAACTCGTTTTGCAATAATTTTTCGCTTAAAACGTCAATAGGATTTTCGCTAATTTGAGCAATAGCATTTGATGTATTGAAGCCTATGATTAAAGTTAATATAAAAATTTGTAATTGTTTCATAAGTCGTTTTTTATAAGATAAATAAGATTAAAAATCTTTTAACCATTCTTTGACATAGGTATTTTTGATATTTTTCAATTTAAAATCTATCGCAGTAACCAGACTAAAAACGGTTTTCGGATTTTTAGACATTTTACTTAACAAATTGGCTTTTAAAAAGTTCCAATCGACAATGATGTCAGCAAAACTTTGTCCGGCAACAGGATCATTTAAAAATTCGTTGCTCTTGGATTTTATAAATTGACTGACACTATCTATATTTTTTTGATATTCATGCTGAAAACTTTTGCTCAAACCGAGATAATTGGCATAGTAACTCAAATTAATCTTTTGAATTAAGCGACGCAAATTTTGAATATCATTGTATTTGTCCAGATTTTTTTCGGGCAAATCATAAACTTCACGCATTTTTAAAACCATATCCGAAACCAATCTGTCAAAAGTATTCACTTCAAAAAACAAATTGGTAAACTCCTTGGGGGTCAATGTTTGAGTTAACTTGTTGTTGAGTTTAAACCAAACCTCTTTGATTTTATTAAGCTTGGACACAATTTGTTCGTTATCTTCATTCAAATCGATATTACTCAAATTTTCGGATATCATAGCCATGGCATAATCCAGTTCATTGCCGGCTTGTTCTTTTTTAAGGTTATAAATCAAATACAATTTGTCTTTGGCAAGCATTTGGGTATAAATTTGAATATCAACGGCATTATCATACAAAGCAGCTTTGGGCATTTCGTCATCAAACTGAGCTTGTAGATTTACCGGCAATAATATACCCAGAAGTATCAAGTATATTTTGTTCATGTTAATAAATTTGTTTTAAGTGTGTTTGCAAAGTTACTTAATTTTATAATATCTTTATCAAGTCTAAAAAATATTACAATTGCAACCGATACGAGAAATAACAAAGACCTTGCCAAACAGTCCCGGCGTCTATCAATTCATTGATAAAGAAGACATTATAATATATGTCGGCAAAGCTAAAAATCTCAAAAAACGTGTACGCTCTTATTTCTCAAAACAGCAAACCGGAAAAACTAAAATTTTAGTAAGCAAAATAGCCCGCATAGAACATATTGTTGTCGAAACCGAAACCGATGCCCTTTTGCTTGAAAATGTACTCATTAAAAAACATCAACCCAAGTATAATGTCATGCTCAAAGATGACAAAACTTATCCTTGGATTTGTATCAAAAAAGAAGCTTTTCCTCGTGTTTTTTTGACACGAAATTTAATCAAAGACGGCTCGGAATATTACGGACCCTATCCGTCAGTCAAAACCGCACGCACTTTGTTGGATTTAATCCATCAGTTATATCCCATTCGCAGTTGCAAATTAAATTTAAGTCAAAAAAACATAGAAACCGGCAAATTTGATGTTTGTCTCGACTATCATATCGGCTTATGCAAAGCGCCTTGTGTCGGTTTGCAAACCGAAGCGGATTATTTAGAGGCCATCAAGCAAATCAGGCAAATCATCAAAGGAAATTTTAAACCGGCAATAAAATATTTCACGGAACAAATGCATTCTTATGCTGCTAATCTTGAGTTTGAAAAAGCGCAAGAAATCAAAGAAAAATTAGCATCTCTAGAGAACTATCAAGCGCGTTCTACCGTGGTCAATCCGGCTATCAACAACGTGGAAGTTTATAATATTGTATCGGATGCGGCTTATGCTTATGTCAATTTTTTACAAGTCGGTCACGGCGCTATCATCCGCTCGCATACGCTTGAACTAAAAAAGAAATTGGACGAAACCGATGAAGAATTACTTGAAATGGCAATAGTGGAAATGCGTAAACGATTTGATTTGCATGCCAAAGAGATATATGTGCCATTTGCGCTGGATCATCTCAAAGATATTAAACAGACCATCCCCCAAAAAGGCGACAAAAAACGTTTGTTGGAACTATCCAAACGCAATGCCGTCTATTATAGGCTTGAAAAAATCAAACAACTACAACTCACAGACCCCGACAAACACGTAAACCGCTTGATGAAACAAATGCAACAAGATTTACGTCTGCCCGTAGAGCCGCGGCATATCGAATGTTTTGATAATTCAAACATGCAAGGCACTGATCCTGTCGCGGCTTGCGTGGTGTTTAAAAATGGTAAACCAAGCAAAAAAGATTACCGGCATTTTAACATTAAAACCGTTGAAGGTCCCAATGATTTTGCTTCTATGAGCGAAATTATAGAACGGCGTTACAAGCGACTCTTGAAAGAAAAAGCGCCTTTACCGCAACTCATCATCGTGGACGGTGGTAAAGGACAATTATCTGCCGCCGTTAAAAGCTTGAAAAAATTGGGACTTTATGGCAAAATTTCGATTATCGGTATTGCCAAACGACTGGAAGAAATTTACTATCCAAACGATCCCGTGCCTTTATACCTCGATAAAAAATCTGAGACATTACGAGTAATTCAAAAAGCCCGTGACGAAGCCCACCGGTTTGGCATTACTTTTCATCGTAAAAAACGCAGAAACAGCACTTTACAATCGGAATTGGAACAAATTCCCGGTATCGGTCATAAAACCGTATTGAATTTATTAAAACACTTTAAGTCGGTTAAGCGGGTTAAGTCAGCAACTTTAGAAGATTTGACAACAGTGGTCGGTAAGTATAAAGCTAAAATTTTGCGGGAATGGTTTGGTAATATTGATAAATGAGGAAGTGACAAGTAGGTCGTTGAGTGTCCCCAACTTAAATCGGAATGTAACGAAGTGACCGGGTTCTCTAAGAAAATGATGTTTTATGCTGATTTATAGTTTGTTTATACGTTTCTGGTATTCTTCTGCTTTTAAACTTCACATCCAACCAAACCGATTTATTCGTATTTTTGTCCAAAATAAAAAATCATGATAAAATTCTTACACGGTTCCTGGGCATATTTGGTTATGCTGTTGTTTGTCATCACTATAATCAATTATGTTCTGGCTTACATAAAAAACAAAGTTTTTGATTATTCCAAAGAATTTCGTTTGGCAAGTTTTACCTTAATTGTATTTTCCATTCAAATTCTCTTAGGAATAATTACTTGGTTCAACTCCCATTATTTTGAAGGCATCAAACACGGTCAAATGGGATTGTATATGAAAAATTCTGCCGACCGTTTGCTGGTTATGGAACATCCGGCAATGATGCTTATTGCTTGGCTATTAACTTTTTACGGATTTAACCGGATGAAAAATGCCATGACTTCCAAAAAGAAATATATGGCGATTATCATGCTATACGGGCTGGCTTTTTTGTTAATTTTGATGAGAATCCCGTGGCAAAACTGGCTGAAATAAATTAAACTCAGCAACTCGATACAATTTCACTCTTAAAGTGACAAAATATATCGGAGCCTCATCAAATCACAAATCTGAAATCACAAACCTAAAATCTGAAATCAATAGATGTTCCTATCCATAATCATCTGCACCTACAATCGCGACAAGCATATTAGAAGGGCTTTGGAAAGTTTGATGCATCAAGATTTTGACCGGTCTGCCTACGAAATCATTGTAGTAGATAATAATTCGACCGACAAAACCGGTGAGATCATCCATCAATTCAAACAAGAACACCCCCAATATCAAATACAACTGACTAAAGAACCGCGTCAAGGTTTGTCTTATGCCCGTAACAAAGGTTTAGAGTTGGCAAAAGGTGATTATGTATCATATATTGATGACGATGGCATTGCCCGTGAAGATTATGTCAATCAAATTAAACATTATACGGAACAGTTCCCAAACGATGTGGCTTTTGGCGGTAAAGTTTTGCCCAAATATGAAAAAGGCAAAGCCCCCGAATGGATGAGTCCGTATATTGAGCGGATTATTTCTATTGTCAATTTAGGCGATGAGGTCAAAGTTCTAAAAAAAATCTATCCGGTTGGCTGTAATATGTTCTTTAAAAAGTCTGTATTGGAAGAAATCGGCGGTTTTAATACGGCTTTAAAATTGCGATCGGACGACAAATACATCTTTTTAAAAATCAGAGAAGCCGGATACCGTGTCTTATATCTACCAAAAGTGGTTGTTTGGCACTTTATAGACGATTTTCGCAATACTTTAAACTATGTCAAAAAAGTCAGCCGGCTCAATGGTAAAGCCGAACGCACCCGTATTGGAACTTTAAAAAGAAATCGGCGAATTACGTATTTTTTACGATTGTTTGATTACTTGTGGAAACTGGCTGCCGCAATTATTTTGTGGATGATATTTACCTTAAAAGGGCAAAGCATCAAAGGAAAAGCGCTTTTTTTATCAGTTTGGAATGCATTAAGCGGCTTTTTATCCCGCGCCCCTCATGATTGACGTTTTTTCCAATCTTGATATACCCGCTCTTTTGCCCTCCAGAAAATAAATCGATAAATGATAATACCCGTTACCCAATAAATCAAAAACATGACAACCAAAGCGGGAATATTGTCAAAAGCACGATTAAAATGTCCGAATGAATTGGCAACAAACACAAAACAAGCTACCACAACACCCCAAATCGTGCCGTATTTTAAGGCATATTTCCAAGGACCGTCCTTACGGATTTCTGTCCACTTTTGAAATTGTTTTTCTGTCATAAAACTACATTTTCCGGTAAAGTTAAATCATTTTTTCAAAACCCGGATATTTTAGTATTTTTATGCCCAAATTTTACATGATGACCCAAACCGACTTAAAAGCCCTTTTTGAAAACTATCTGGCCAGTCAAATTTTTGATAAACAACCCGTTAATTTATATGCGCCCATTACATACACTTTGCAAAATGGTGGTAAGCGGATACGTCCCTTATTGGTTCTGTTATCGGCAAAAAGTTTTGGAGCGGACATAAAATCTGCATTACCCGCTGCTGCTGCCATAGAAATTTTTCACAACTTCACCTTACTTCATGACGACATCATGGATCAAGCCCCTTTGCGACGCGGTAAACCGACGGTACATCAAAAATGGGACGAAAATACCGCTATTTTATCCGGTGATACCATGTTGGTTTGGGCTTACAAAATGCTGGAAACTTATGATGGCAATACGTATAAAAAACTTAATATGCTATTAAATAAAACCGCTATTGAAGTCTGCGAAGGGCAACAAATGGACATGGATTTTGAAACCCGTCAAGATGTCAGCATTGAAGAATATATTGAAATGATACGGCTCAAAACAGCCGTTTTACTGGGAGCTGCTTTACAATTTGGCGGTATCATTGCCAATACTACCGGTAAAGCTTTACAAAATATGGCAGATTTTGGCATAAAACTCGGATTGGCATTCCAAATTCAAGACGATTATTTAGACACCTTTGGCGACAAAACCAGTTTTGGTAAACGTATTGGTGGCGATATCCTCGATCGTAAAAAAACATTCCTTTACATTACAGCTATGCAACAAGCCAATGCTGATGACCGTCAAAAACTTATACAACTATTTGATAATCAGAATATTGATAACCAACAATTAATCTCAGAAACCATAGCACTCTACAAAACCTATCAAGTCGACCGAATTGCCCGTGAAGCAATAGCCTCTTATACACATGCGTCCTTTCAGGCTTTAAATCAAACCGGATTGCCTGAAACGGAAAAAACTTTTTGGCAAAAATTTGCCTTAAATTTAATGCAAAGAGCTTCTTAACCAAAATACATATTTCATTTTTCCGGATATCATATCAATCAAAATAAAATCTTTTCAAAAAAATTGGCATTCGCAACAGTGTTAAAGTTAATACCTTGCATTCGAAAAATATACTTCGTTTTTACAAGCTTTTTACATTATTAAGATAATTATTTTTTTTACAAAACACTTCACGCAAACACATTAGCCGTTGAATTATAACGATTTACGACAAAATACTACAAATTACATTTTAGTTTTTTGAGTACATTTTGATTATTCATATTTTTTGGTGGCAGGCTATACCTTGCTTAATTTTGAAACAAAAAACAATGCTTTTAGCTTATGCCGTTGACAGAAACATCATTGTTGCTTTGGACAACAAAGTTTCTGAAATAACCATCAATTTCAAAAATAGCAAACAAAAGCTTTTGAAAACATTTACATTTTTTCAAACGGATTTTGTCAGTATTGATTTTGAAACAACAGAAAAGATATTGATTCTTGAGATTCAGATAGCAAAAAAGATAATTCGGAGAAAAATCATTTTCAATTGAATTAAAAAGCAAACTTAAAGTTTAACCTAAATATACATTATGAAAAAAACAGTCTTATTATTCATTTTTTTGTTGGCAATTAGTTTCAATAACATGAATGCACAAGTAGGCATTAACACCGACGGCAGCCAACCGGACAACTCAGCCATGCTGGATATCAAAAGCACCGACAAGGGAGTTCTGATTCCCCGTATGACCCAAGCCCAACGCAATGCCATTAGCTCACCGGCTACGGGATTGATGATTTATCAGACGGATAATACTGCCGGATTTTATTATTATGACGGTAGTGCTTGGCAACTAATACAAACAGGTGATAGACTTTGGCAAGATAACAATCCAAATATATATGTAAATACGGATAAAAAAGTAGTCATCGGAAAAAACAACACCACCGGAACTTTTGAAGTTTCTACTCAAGTTGCTAGCGGCACTTATACCGCTGACCAATGTACGGGCGGTACCGCCACTGCTCAAGAATATCAAAATCCTTATACACCGGATAAGTTATTTGATAACAATACAGGAGGAAGCAGTCTTTGGCGAAATAACAACAACCTGCCTGTTTGGATTCAATATGATTTTGGTGCGGGAAACGAAAAAAAAATCAGTAAATACCGTTTGTATTGGGCCGGCGGCAATACGGATTTTACACCATATTCATGGCAATTTCTCGGCTCAAACGACGCCACTAACTGGACCACACTCGATACCCAAACCGGACAAAACAACTGGACAAGCGGGCAATGGCGGGAATATACTTTTACCAATACCCAAGCGTATCAAATCTATCGTTTAAACATTACCGATAACAACGGTCAAGGCAGCACCGGTGTGTATCTCAATGAAATGGAAATGTTGGAAGAAATATATAATGCCCATTCCGCCTTGTATGTTAAGGATAATCATACCGGTATAGGGACGGATACTCCTACGGCAACACTGGATGTAAACGGCAGTTTCAAATATACGGACGGTACAGAAGGCAATGGCAAGGTATTAACTTCCGATGCCACTGGCAATGCAACATGGACAGACAAAAACACCATAACCAATACCTTAGACCAAGCCTATGACCAAGGTGGCGCAGGCGCCGGCAAAAACATCACCGCCGATGCCGGAGCAGTACGCGTGGACGGTACGGATGGTTTTTTAGTCACAGGAACCTACGGTTCGGGAAGTGCCATAGATTCCGAAGTAACCGGTGCGGGAACCCGCATGTTTTTTAATCCTAGAAAAGCCGCTTTTAGGGCGGGTTATGTCCAAAGTAATGGTTGGGATGATGTTAATATTGGCGATTATTCGGTTGCCATGGGATATAATGTAAGGGC
>JALVEJ010000139.1 GCA_027031025.1 Flavobacteriales bacterium
AGATAAAATTCCTCAATTCCTTAAATAATTCCGTTTTTTTAGTTAAAATATCCAGACAAATTATTATGTTTGCCTAACTAAATAAAGAAAAAGTAATATGGCACAAGATTTATTTAAACATCCCGACTACTATCAGGTAGACGATTTGCTATCGGATGAACATAAACTCGTAAGAGATGCAGCTCGCGAATGGGTAAAACGTGAAGTTTCGCCTATTATTGAAGAATATGCTCAAAAAGCGGAATTTCCCAAACATTTAATCAAAGGCTTGGGTGAAATAGGCGCTTTTGGTCCCTTTATCCCTGAAGAATATGGCGGTCCGGGCTTAGATTATATGGCTTACGGCTTATTGATGCAAGAACTGGAGCGTGGCGATTCGGGTATTCGGTCTACTTCATCCGTCCAATCGTCATTGGTAATGTTTCCTATTTGGAAATTTGGAAGCGAATCGCAAAAACAAAAATATTTACCCAAACTTGCCACTGGTGAATTAATGGGTTGTTTCGGTTTGACCGAACCCAATCACGGGTCAAATCCGGGAGGTATGGAAACCAAATTTGTGGACAAAGCTGATTATTATTTATTAAATGGTGCTAAAATGTGGATTTCCAATGCGCCTTTTGCCGACATAGCCATAGTTTGGGCTAAAAATGAAGCCGGTCGTATCAAAGGCTTGATAGTAGAACGGGGAATGGAAGGCTTTTCAACGCCGGAAACACATAACAAATGGTCTTTGCGAACCTCAGCTACCGGAGAATTGATTTTTCAAGATGTCAAAGTCCCCAAAGAAAATCTGTTACCCCAAGCAGACGGCTTACGTGGGCCATTAACTTGTTTGGATTCTGCCCGTTACGGTATTGCTTGGGGAGCCGTAGGAGCAGCTATGGATGCTTATGATACGGCTCTCAGATATGCTAAAGAACGGATACAATTCGGTAAACCGATTGCCAGTTTTCAATTACAGCAAAAAAAATTAGCTGAAATGATTACTGAAATAACTAAAGCGCAACTTTTGGCATGGCGTTTAGGAACGCTTCGCGATGAAGGGCGGGCAACACCGGCACAAATATCGATGGCTAAACGCAACAATGTTGCCATGGCCTTAAATATTGTTCGTGAAGCCAGGCAAATATTAGGAGCCATGGGTATCACCGGCGAATATCCTCTTATGAGACACATGATGAATCTCGAATCGGTTATTACCTATGAGGGAACACATGATATTCATTTATTAATTACCGGTTACGATATTACGGGTATTCCGGCTTTTAAATAATTTTTACATTATTCAATTCAATAAATAAAACGCCGGATTTGCCGGCGTTTTTTGTGAATTTCTATTTTTTTGATATTTTTGTAAACCAAATTAAATATAAGAAAATTATTACTACATGTGGAATTTATTTAACAGAAAAACAAAAACAACGGCTAAAAACAAAAAAAATGTTAAGAAGAAGATTGTTAAAAAAAAGCCAAAAGCTGATCCGTTAGACGTTTTAAACAAAACATTAGATAAAAAATTAATGGAATTAGCTGAAAAAAAGAAAGACAGCAACCAAGATAATATATCGAAAGAAAGGTCAGTAGAAAAAAAGCATCATAAAACACTTATTGAAAAACCCGGAAAAGTCAGTTTTATGAAAAAAAACACAATAGTCGGTGAAAGTAAAACCGAAATAGGAACAAATTTAGAGTTACAAACTAAATCTGATAAAAAAAATCAAATTAATATTAATGATGTTGAAAAATCTATTGATGATTCAAAATTAACAGAAGGTTTTAAAAATACATTGCGAGATATTGAATACGGTTTGTTATATGGTGCGGTAATAAATTTAAAAACCAAGAAACTTTTACATGAAATTTCTCATAATTTCTATAATCTATCAGGTATTAATATTTTTATTGACCAACTTTTAGATATGTTTAAAGAAAATAGGTCCTTAGAGCCTTATTTATTGGTTGATATGGATAAGCAATCGTTTTTATATTTACAAATTTTTGAAAAACATTATTTTGTTTTATGGCTTGATAAAAATGAGATATCTTTAGGACATGTATTAAACATTTTAAAGCCGGAATTGATAAAAAATTATTACGAAGTTATATAATGAAAAATAACAAACATAATAACAAAAACTTAATGCTATGAATGTTAAAAAATTAAAAGAAGCAGTAGAAGTTCTTAAAGAAAACTTAGACGGCGCCTTAGTAGCAACTGATATTTGGGCAACTGGAACCGGAACAGCCATAACCGGATACAATCAAAATCCACAAGCCACAGCTTTGTTTGATAAAGTGACGGATTATATGCGCAAAGCTTTAAAAGGTGCGGGGTTTCCGGATATTAAAGATTATTACTTACTTGAAATGGAAAATGATGCTATGGTTGTGGTGTTACAATTTAAAGAAGAAGGGTTCCAGTGGGGCATGCTGGTTGATAATAAAAAAGTTAATCTCGGCATGTTGTTAAATATAGCTGTGCCTGAAGCGCGTAAAGCCTTTATAGAAGCTTATAATGATTGATTTTTTTAAATTATTCAATAAAAAAACGCCTTGACATTACTATCAAGGCGTTTTTAGTGTTTTAAGGTCTTAATTCCGAATTATCCGGTGCAAAATATTTATATTCCAAATATTTGAACGAATCACGTGGTTGCACTTTTATTTTAGCTTTATACTGCCATTGCCATTTACGTTTGATAGACCAAAGTCCTTTGGTTAAATAGGCAGCAATAAATGGGTGTACGTGCAGGTGAATATGCTTATGGCCTTGTGCTACCAAGCGCTTAATATCCTCTTTAAAGCGCGATATTAAGGTTATCGGTGCATCTGTCTCTCCTTTAAGCACCAAACTCGGATTTTTTTCTTTGGTATTAATATTTCGTTCCGGTCTGAATCGTTGACGGGTGATTTGCATTAATCCAAAGCGTGATAAGGGCAAAATTTTATGTTTGGCACGGTCATCAGCCATCACATTTTTCATGTGTTCATACAGCTTTTTCCGGTTTTCGACATTTTTCATATCGATAAAATCGACAACAATAATACCGCCCATATCGCGCAAGCGTAATTGTCTGGCTATTTCGCTTGCCGCTTTCAGATTCACTTGCAAGGAGTTTTCCTCTTGCGATTGCGTTTTATCCGAAGCATTACCGCTGTTAAC
>JALVEJ010000140.1 GCA_027031025.1 Flavobacteriales bacterium
AAGATTATCTGGCATCGCATCCGGGGTTGAACTTTTTTGGTGTTTTTCCCATAGTATTGTTTACTATCATTATGATAATGGTACTAATTTACGTTTTTGGGGTGTCAGATAAACATATTGATGAACTTAAAAATTTCCCGTTAAACGACCAAAACGATACAGATTATGGCAAAAAAGAATGAATCGGCTTTTGACAGACTCTTAAAAAAACTGACCAAAGCCACACCTATAGAACAAGAAAGTTCCGTCAAATTAGATCATGATTTTGACGGTATTCAAGAACTCAACAATCCGCTACCACCATGGTGGACAGCCGGATTTATCATTACTGTTATTATTTCGGTATTTTACATATTTTATTATATGGTACAAGGAAAAGACAGTCAGTATGACGAATTTAACCGTGAAATGGCAAAGGCAAAAACTCAAGTGGATGCCTATAAAAAAGCACATCATATAGTTGATGAAAATACGGTTACGCTATTGACTGATAAAAAAGCCTTGGAAGAAGGTAAAGAAATTTTCCTTAAAAACTGTGCCGCTTGTCACGTAGCTGATGGCGGTGGATTAGTCGGTCCCAATTTGACTGACAATGCTTGGATTTACGGTTGTGATATCAAAGATGTTTTCAAGGTTATTACCGATGGTACCAGCAAAGGAATGCCGCCTTGGAAAGCTTTAGGCGCTGACAAAGTGCAAAAAGTTGCCAGTTATGTCTTATCTTTACAAGGCACTAAGCCGGCTAAACCAAAAGCACCGGAAGGACAACCTTGTAATAAAAGTTGATATGTAAATAAAAATTAACTAGAAATAAAGCAGTTTGGTTGTCAAACTGCTTTATTTTGATTAAAAAAGTTATTTAAATGAATACAAATAATGAAAGTTTTAGAGATAGTATAGGGACGATCAATGAAGAGGGACTTAGAAATTGGATTCATCCAAAAAAACCTAAAGGACGGTTTTATAATTACCGGACCCTTTTGAGTATAGTATTATTAACGGCTTTTATTGTGGGACCTTTTATTAAAGTAAATGGTGAGCAGTTTATGCTGTTTGATATTTTGGGGCGCAGATTTCATATTTTCGGCAAGCCGTTTTTTCCGCAAGATTTTTATCTGTTGGCACTGGCTGTCGTTATTTCTGTGGTCTTTTTAGTTTTATTTACCGTTGTTTACGGGCGTATTTTCTGCGGTTGGTTTTGTCCGCAAACTATTTTTATGGAGATGTTATTCCGTAAAATTGAATACTTTTTTGAAGGTGACCGGCCTAAGCAAATCAAATTGGATCGGATGCCTTGGAACGCCGAAAAAATCAGAAAACGCGGACTCAAATGGGTGGTTTTTTATCTCATTTCCTTAGTCATTACCAGTGTCATGTTGGCGTATGTTGCCGGTTCGGATTATGTGATTAATTTTTGGAAACATCCTTTTGCCGATGTTAAGGCATGGTTAATTTATTTGGTATTTACGACGGTTTTCTACTTTGTATTCGCTTGGTTTAGAGAACAAGTTTGTATCATTGCTTGCCCTTACGGGCGTTTGCAAGGGGTTTTGACCGATGAAAACACTATAATGGTGGCGTATGATTATAAGCGCGGTGAAAAACGAGGGCCCATGCGAAAAGGTCAAGACCGTGAAGCCGAAGGTTTGGGTGATTGTATTGACTGTAAACAATGTGTTTTGGTCTGTCCAACGGGTATTGATATAAGAAATGGGACACAGTTGGAATGTATTAACTGCACTGCTTGTATGGACGCCTGTGATGCCACTATGGATGCTATTGGTAAGCCACGAGGCTTAATTCGTTATGCGTCTAAAGTCAGTATTGAAGAAGGGCATAGCAAGTTGTTTACGCCCAGAGTGAAATTTTACACCGTTATTCTAACAGTTTTATTAGGCATATTTATCTATTTATTTGCACATAGACCTTCTGTACAATTGAAAGTGTTGAGAACCCGGGGACAAGTCTTTACAGAATTACCGGATGGCAGTATTCAAAATATGTATCAGGCTACTATCATCAATAAAAGTAGTCATCCTTATAAAAATTTGCAAATTAAATTGATCGACCCGAAAAAAGGAAAATTAACTGTTTCGGGCGCTGAAAACAAACTGGATTTGAATAAAGAAGAGATCAAACAAGTTATAATTTTTATTGAATTACCAAAAAATAAATTTCATGGGAAGCATCCCATTAAACTGGGTATCTACGATAAAAACAAATTGCTTGACAGTTATAAAACGGTGTTTATAGCACCGGTAGCCAGATAATTGGGTATTTAAAATATAAAACATGCCGGTTGTTTGACTTTGTCAAACAACCGGCTCAAAAAACAAATTATGAGTAAATTCAAATTAAATTGGGGGTGGAGCATCTTATTGGTTTATATCACGTTTATGCTCGTATTTTTATTTTTCTTTTATAAATCTTTTAAAGAATTGAAAACCAACGAGTTGGTTACAAAAGATTATTATGAAAAAGAATTAGTATATGGGGATGTTATCAAAAAACGCCAAAACGCCGACACGATGCGTGTGCCGGTTAAAATTTTTCAAAAAGACAAGAATTTGGTTATAGAATTTCCGCCTTATGTCCAAAAAGCAGAAGGTAAAATCATTTTATATAAACCAGATAATTCAAAGCTCGATCAAGAGATTTTATTAAAACTTGACGAACAGAACCGGCAAGTCATTAATCACGACAAATTGGTTTCCGGTCGTTGGGATGTGATAGTCGATTGGCAATCCAACAAAGTGTCTTATTTGAAAAAAGAAAAAATGACCTTAAATTGATTTTTTATGACGATGCTTTTATCAGCCTTATTACTTGGTTTAATGGGAAGTTTTCACTGTTTGGGGATGTGTGGTCCCATTGCCTTTATTTTGCCGGTTGACCGCAACCATAAAGCTAAAATGAGTTTGCAAACTATACTTTATCATTTAGGAAGGATGACGGCTTATGCAATAATCGGGCTAATTTTCGGTTATGTAGGCAAAGGTATTTCGTTGGTCGGTTTTCAGCAAAAAGTGTCTTTGATTTTAGGTATTCTCATGATTGTTTTGGCTTTTGTGCCGGCTAGCAAAGTCTTGCGTTTGAAACCATTAGCCGGTTGGAATAAGTTTGTGTATTTCGTAAAAAATTCGTTAAGTAACTACTTGCAAAAACGGTCGACACTTGGGTTTTATGTTATTGGATTTTTTAACGGCTTATTACCTTGCGGATTAGTTTATATTGCACTGGTAGGGGCTATGGCAACCGGTGATCCTATAATGGGCGCATTGTATATGGTAATTTTCGGACTGGGAACCGCCCCCATGATGACGTTGGCAATTTATCTAGGTAACTTTGTATCGATAAAAATCAGAAATAAGATTAATAAGTTGATTCCTTTTGCTGTGGTTTTGGTTGGTATTTTATTTGTTTTGAGAGGTTTAAATCTTGGGATTAAATATCTTTCACCTTCTGATAAAATGTTGAATACCAACAGCAAAATGATTAAGATGAAATCAAAACAAATGCACTCAAAAATTGATAAAATTATCCATCAAAAACCATAAAAAGTGCCGTCTAATCTTCTGCCGATTCTACAAATTAATAACCAAAGGAACCGAATGATAATTATCCTTTTTCCAAAATCTTAAAAAGAAATCAAGATTATCATATATGGTTTCCCCGATAGGCGATTTGAAAAAATCTAATTTATCTTTACAATTATCTACACAAAACTTTGCTAATTCCGGAGAAAAACTATCAGAAAATAGTAAGCGAGTAACGTGCTCTTTGCTTTTTTCTTCTTTGTAGTATCTGTTATTGGGAAAAGGAAATGCACTGTTTATTGAAAAAGCGACTTCTAAACCTCTATTAGGATTAAAAAATACCAATCCGGTATCTGCAATGTCAGAAAAGTTCTGAGTTTCATCATCTTCCCACTTCACCAAACCTTTGTTTTTAAGCTTTTTAAGCGTTTGCTTTTTTTCTTTTTCCGTCAAATTCAAACTTTGGTTATAATATGACATAAATTTTTCAACATACCCGTCAATTTGATCAGACGGCATAAATGCAATTGGGAAACCGTCGTTAAATTCTTTAAATGCCTTTAATTGCATTTGAAGCTCTTGTTTAACTTCCTTGGGTATTTTTCCATCCAAATATGCTGCTTGCATTTTGTGTTCAATGGCATTTTTTTCATCTGAAATAATCTCAGGTTTGTAAGGTATTTGTGTATACGAGCCGGAAAACCACCATTCGCCTTGCCATTTAACCAAGCCAATGATTAAAATTTTATCTTCGTCCAAATCATCATAATAATCAAAAGATTTTTTAGTCATTTTAAACAATTTGCCTGATGCGATATGTTCTAATGACACATTTGCTTCATCTTGACCCTTATAAAGAAACAAACCAAAGATTTTTTTAGACATTTGTAAAAAATCTTTGCTTAAAGGATAGGATTCTCCCAATATTTTTGCCGCCCATTCATTACCTTTTAAACTTAACAGTCTTGTATGTGTTGAATGCAATAAGCCATCTTCCGTTTCATTGATCATGCCTTCCAGAATGTTTTTAGGTTCATGTTTAGAATTTTCAATGATATGTGTGATATTATCTATCAAATCGTATGCTGTATCGGGATAAAATAAATACGTGTTAAAAAGAATTGTGTTTATCAAATTACGGGCAACATAATAATCTGTTTCATCTTCCGCTAAGCTGTAATATTTTTTTAATACTTTGTTTTCCGGAGCATATTCATAAGCTTCATCAAAAATTTGATAGATATCAGCTGCCATATCATACATAAATCTATTGTACGGATGAATAAAACTCGAATTTTGAGCCGTATTGAAAAAATACCAAAGCAAGAACACAATATCTACCTCATTGATTTCATCTTCATAATATTCTATTGGGTCATAAAAAGGAAAAGCCTTATTATACATTGATTTATATGTAGATAAAAAACCGGACCAAATATGGGTTTCAGATACAATGTCTTCAAAATAAGATACTAAAAAACAAGGGAACATCCTGACAAACTCCTTGTCTAAATAGTTGGTTAAGAGATGATTGTATTTTTTGAGCAAAACATCATTGACTTTATTGCATAAATCTAAATAATATCTGTCCGTTAAGGTTGGTGTATTGTATGGTTTTAGTTTTAACCAATCTTTAATGTATAATCTTTTTTTCTTCATATAAATACCTTAAATTAAATTTTGAGATTTATTGTTAAGTTATGCCAATTTTTAAAATAAAAACTGATTAGTAAATATTATACCAATGCCATATAAAAAAAGCTTAATTCGTTGAACTATATTGAATATGCAAGCGGCATTAAAAATCCAAAAATATGTCATTTTCCGTAAAATAAAAAATAAAGTTAACAAAAGGCTAAATGGACAAAATTATTCAGAAAAAATACTTACATTTAACGCCTAAATTTATTCAAAACAACAAATATGAAAACATATCTTTTAATTATCACGTTCATTTTAAGCAATTTACAATTATTTGCGCAAATAAAAAATGATAAAACCTTTACCAATGCCAAAGGCAGCAAATATGTTTTTACGACCGTAAAACATTTAGATGCCACACCGGTTCAAGATCAAAACCGCACCGGAACTTGTTGGAGTTTTTCGGGTTTGTCTTTTTTAGAATCCGAATTGTTACGAAAAGGTAAAGAAC
The DNA here is from genome assembly GCA_027031025.1 of Flavobacteriales bacterium. Taxonomy (GTDB): domain Bacteria; phylum Bacteroidota; class Bacteroidia; order Flavobacteriales; family Flavobacteriaceae; genus WGBX01. The sequence goes on from JALVEJ010000140.1 coordinate 5,689, forward strand.
CCTACAACTTATCCGAAATGTGGATTGCTCGTAATGCTTATTTGGGCAAAGCCAGAAATTATCTGTTGATGGACGGCCATGCCAATTTCGGAGAAGGCGGCGAATTTCATGATATTCCTTGGGTCATCAGACATTATGGTATTGTCCCGGAATATGCTTACCCTGGCAAAGTTTATGGAGGCAACAAACATAACCATGCCGAATTGCAAGCCGTTTTAACCGGTATGTTGACAGCGCTCAAAAAGAAACCGCAAAATCACAAATTGACCAAATCATGGAAAAAAGCCTTTACCGATGTCGTCGATGCCTATTTAGGACAAGTACCTGACAATACCGAAGATTTTACCTTTAAAGTGGACGGCAAAACCTACACGCCAAAATCTTTTGCCCAACACTTGGATTTGAATATGGATGATTATGTCGAACTGACTTCGTTTACACATCATCCTTATTATGAAGCTTTTGCTTTGGAAATACCCGATAACTGGCAAATGCACACAACCTATAATATTCCTTTGGATGAACTGCTACAAGTTGCCGACCAAGCTATTATGAAAGGTTATACTTTTGCTTGGGGCGCCGATGTTTCCGAAAAAGGTTTTTCGCATCGTAAAGGTTTAGCTGTATTTCCGGTAGACGAACGAACTGTACAAGACAAAAAAAGCAAAGATTTGTTTTTTGACGACAACGGCGAAAAAGTACCCAATGCTTTTTATCAACCGGTCAAAGAAAAATGGGTTACACCGCAAGAACGTCAAGAAGCTTTTGAAAACGGCGAAACTACCGATGACCACGGCATGCATATTGTCGGGATTGTCAAAGACCAGAAAGGTAACAAGTATTTCGTAGTCAAAAATTCTTGGGGGACACAATACAATGAGTTAAACGGCTATTTCTTAGCATCATATCCGTATTTTAGAGCCAAAACCATCGACATTTTTGTGCATAAAGATGCACTTCCGAAAGATTTGAAAAAGAAACTGGGCATTAAATAAAAACAGATGTGTAAACATAGAAAAGCGGCTCAAAAAATTGAGTCGCTTTTTTTTGTTTCTTGAAAATCAAAGTTTTTACAATCCCGGATAATTTCAATTAAATCCGGTTATATGACATTTTCTCAGTTTATTCCACCTTCACCAAAAAGTATTTCTTTTTGCCACGCTGCAACAAAATGTATGTATCATTAATCAAATCTTCTACTGTTAAAATTTTTCCTGCTGATACTTTTTCTTTGTTAACCGAAATGGAATTTTCTTTAAGCGCCCTACGGGCTTCATTGCCCGATGGCAAAAAACCGCTGTCAACCAATGCATTAGCAATATCAACGCCTTTTTCAAGTTCAGCGCGTTGTAAGCTACCTTGCGGCACGCCTTCAAAAACATCCAGAAAAGTTTGTTCATCTAATGATTTTAAGGCCTCTGCCGTCGATTTTCCAAATAAAATACGACTGGCATCTTGAGCTTTTTGCAACGCCTCTTCACCATGAACCATCCGCGTGACTTCTTCGGCTAAACGTTTTTGCAATGCCCGGTAATGTGGCGCTTCCCGGTGCTCAGCTATTAATTGGTCGATAGTATTTTTGTCTAAAAACGTAAAAATTTTGATGTATTTTTCCGCATCTTCATCAGCGGTATTAATCCAAAATTGATAAAACTTATATGGCGAAGTATATTTGGCACTCAACCATACGTTGCCTTGCTCGGTTTTACCGAATTTGCCGCCGTCAGCTTTGGTTATTAACGGTACGGTTAAAGCATAGGCTTTACCGCCTTCAACCCGTCTTATCAACTCGGTTCCGGTGGTCATATTGCCCCATTGGTCGCTGCCGCCCATTTGCAGTTGACAATCCATTGAACGATACAAATGCAAAAAATCGTATCCTTGAAATAATTGATAGGTAAATTCGGTAAAAGACATGCCGGCACTATCATCATGCTCAGGATTAAGCCGTTTTTTTACCGAATCCTTAGCCATCATATAATTGACGCTAATATGCTTCCCGATATTGCGAACAAAATCGATTAACTTTATATCTTTAAACCAATCGTAGTTGTTGACCAATACCGCCCGATTGTCTTGGGCGTCAAAATTTATAAATTGGGCTAATTGTTGTTTAATAGCTTCTACATTATGGTTGAGGGTTTCCTCGTCTAACAAATTACGTTCTTTTGACTTGCCCGACGGGTCTCCAATCATTCCGGTAGCCCCGCCAACTAAGGCAACAGGTTTGTGTCCGGCGCGTTGAAAATGCATCAAAATTATAATCGGGACCAAACTTCCGATATGCAATGAATCAGCAGTAGGGTCAAAACCAATATAGCCGGCAACTTGTTTGCTTTTTAGCAAATCTTCGGTGCCGGGCATCATATCATGCAATAAACCGCGCCATTTCAGTTCCGCAATAAAATCTTTCATATTATCTTAATTTTTTATGCTTGCAAAAATAAGAAATCTTTGGAGATAGCAGATTATAAAATAATTCTATTGTAAATTTTGAAAAGATAATGGTTCTGCAAAAACATCAATGAAAAAAACTTATATTTGTAACAAAAATAACAAGATGAACAAACCTGTAAAAGTTAAATTGGAAGCCGGCAAAAATTATGCATGGTGCACTTGCGGCTTATCAAGCAAATTGCCGTTTTGTGACGGTAAACATTCCGATACCGGAATGCGTCCGTTGATTTTTAAAGTTGATGAAACCAAAGAGTATTGGTTATGTGCTTGTCAGCATACCCGGAAACCGCCATTTTGCGACGGTAGTCATAAAAAATTGCAATAACGACTACAAAAAAAGCGCCCGTATTACCGGACGCTTTTCTCAATTATTATGAAAAAACCAATCTGTATTAGGAATTGGCATATCTTTTAGCGACTTCATCCCAATTAATGACATTGAAAAAGTCATTGATGTAAGCGCCGCGTTTGTTTTGATGTTTTAAGTAATAAGCGTGTTCCCAAACATCCATACCAAGGATCACGTTACCTTTACAATCGACAAATTTCATCAACGGGTTATCTTGATTGGGTGTATGGCAAATGCTCAACTTTCCATGATTGCTTAGCAACCAAACCCAACCGGAACCAAAACGGGCGCCACCGGCTTTTGCCCACTGGTCTTTAAAATTTTCAAACGAACCGAAATCGCGATTGATAGCTTCGGCTAATTCACCTTTGGGCTCTCCACCACCATTTGGCGACATGATTTGCCAATATAAAATATGATTCCAATAACCGCCGCCATTGTTTCTAATGGTTGTTTCATGAACGTGTATGGATTTCAAAATATCTTCTATACTTTTGCCTTCATAGCAAGTGCCTTCAATTGCCGCATTTAAGCCGTTGGTATAACCTTGATGGTGTCCCAAATGATGCACCCGCATGGTGGCTTCGTCAATATAAGGTTCTAAGGCGTCGTATGCATATGGTAATTCAGGTAATTTAAAGCTCATAATTGTAGTATTTAAAATTGATAAGCAAATATATTGTATCTTTGAACGGGAAGAAAGTCATTTTAAGATATTTTATTTATAGTGCCATAAATTTTATTTATAATGATTCAAAATAGATTTGTTGTTTATAAAGCCGGTGCCGGTTCCGGAAAAACTTTTCAAATAGCCAAACGCTATTTAAACCGGTTGATTCAAGCGCAAAATTCGCAAATGATATATCGTTTGATTGGTATTACGTTTACCAATAAGGCTGCCGAAGAAATGAAAAAACGGATTATTGACAATTTAATTAGTGCTTCGAAAGGTCAAATAACTGATGTTATGGCGGCGGTTAGTCAAGAGTCGAAAGCGATAATTAAACAACAAACCGGCATTAGTAAAGATGTTGATTATCAGCAAGAAATCATTAAAAGAAGCCGGCAACGTCTTACCGAAATTTTACATTATTATGACGAGTTTCAACTCACGACGATTGATAAATTGATGTATAAAATCATCAAAACTTTTGCCCGTGACATGCATTTGTCAACCGATGTTGAAGTGGAAATGGATTATAAAGAAGTGGTCAGTAATTTGATTGACCAACTGATCAACCATGCAGAACCCGACAGTTTGTTATCCCGATTTTTTATAGACTTTGCATTGGAAAACTTAGATGATGAAAGGCATTGGGATATCAAAAACAATTTGCTTCTTATCAATAAAATTATTTTTGATGATAATCATTTCGAAGTTTTAAAGACGTTGGAAAACAAGACTTTAAGTGATTTTGTAAAACTAAAAAAGTTTTTAAAAAAAGAGATAAGAAGCATTTCAAAACAACTGGTCGATTTTGGAAATGCTTTGGAACAAACTTACCAAGCTTATCAAGTATATATCAACAAATCTTTAAATACGTTGGTTAGAAAATTAAAATTTGAACATCACCAAATTGAAGTTGTTGATACCATACGAAACAAACTAAACGAAGAAAATTATGTGTATTACGTAAAAAGCAAACTGCAAGAACTACACATAGACGAACAAAATCTTTTAAAAGGTTCTATCAATGACGACATTCATCATATTTTAACCCGTGCGGTTCCGTATATTGACGCCAATCTGGAACGGTACTTTTTGTTAAAAGCCATTTTAAAAGAAGTCAACGCTTTGAGTATAGAAAACGAGTTGCAAAAAGAAATTGCCTCATATAAAGAAACTCACAATCGCATTTTTATCAGCGATTTTAACAAGTTGATTTTAGAGCAAATTTTAAAAGATTTGTCCGGTGATACGCCTTATATTTACATGCGGTTGGGTGAAAAATACGCTCATTATTTTATCGATGAGTTTCAAGATACTTCGGCTTTGCAATGGCAAAATTTGATGCCTTTGGTCCGTGAAACTTTGTCAAAAGAATTTGCCGGCGGACATGCGGGAACCGCTATGCTCGTTGGCGATGCTAAGCAATCCATATACCGGTTTAGAGGCGGCAAACCGGAACAATTTATTGCTTTGAGCAATCCGGACCTGCAAGATGGCGATGGCAATCCGTTTGCAGCCATAACCGGAAAAAATGTGGAAACCTTACCATTTAATTGGCGAAGCAAAGAACATGTCATCAACTTTAACAATGATTTTTTTAAGAATTTCAGCCTGTATTTAGATGAGCCTTATTGCCAAGTTTATATGGATCCTACTCAAAAGATACCGCCGGATAGAAAGACTGGTGAAGGTTATGTCAATATCAGGTTTTTAAAGGGACCACGCGGTCCTGAGAAAGAAGATTTTGAAGAAGCGGTTTTTGAAGCCATACAACAAGCTGAACAGAACGGATTTAAAGAAGAAGAAATTTGCATATTGGTCAATACCAATAACGAAGGAAAAAAAATTGCCGGTTTTTTAAGTCAAAATAATATAGAAGTGGTATCATCCGATTCGCTTTTGGTTGCCAATGCCGGCAAAGTGCGTTTTTTGACCGGTTGGTTATATTTTATACATTCGGGAAATCCCTTGTATTTGTATGAGGCCGTTGGCTACTTGGCAGATAGAGATGCTAAGCCCAAATCGCAATATTATGAAAAATTGATTAGCCATAAAGACATTTCTAAAAAAGACCAAGTTGAAGCTTTTGAAAAAGTTGGCTATCATGTTGATTATGAACGTTTAATCAAATTTAATTTGTAT
>JALVEJ010000141.1 GCA_027031025.1 Flavobacteriales bacterium
ATGGTTGGAATTTCGAGATAAAAAATCTCTCCTTCGTCGAGAAGGTTTTTCTTTTTTGGTTTCTCAGGTTGATATTCTATTTTTTGATCAGATTCTGGTTTTTGAATAGATTCTACTATGTCTATAGAAAAATTACCAAAAAATGATGTTTTGCGTCGAATTCGAATTAAATTTTTCTTCAGAAGATATTTGATAACTTTATCATCAATTTGGTGTCGTGGTATTTCTTTTCTTTTGATGATTTCATCAAGAACATTAAGTGCTCTTTTATTTAGCGGTAATTGATTTGGGCCTTTGTTACCGGTAATCATTTTCGTTTCCTTGGATTTCTCTTGTTACTCATTTTTGACGGGTCAACTAGATTTGCATCTCTTTTTGATAACCACTTAATAAATTTTTGAATTTCAGGATGAGATTTAATAGCTTCAATAGTATTATAATCTCGTTCAAGTTCGCGGTTAGTAAAAATACTATGAATTTTGTCGTGACAGCACCGATGTATGTCAACCGTTTCGGATCCCTTTTTCTGTTTAGGGATTAAATGGTGGCGGTCAGGTTTATCCATTTCCTGACCGCACATTGGACATATTGGTTTAGATTTCTGCATTTTTCCTTATTTCATCAAATGTGTATTCTTTAATAATATCACCATTAAGGAAAACGGTTTTGAGCATTGGTTCATATACGTTATCGGCTCCGTTTGCCTCTGGACCTGTAACATATTCACCAGTCTCTCTGTTTCTATATAGTGCAAGACGACCTTTTTTGCTAGATTTTCCTTTGTCGGTAATTGGGTCTTTGAACACATCTCTCCATTGACCATTTACCATAGTTGCACTCGCTTTCATTGCAAATTTCTGGGTATCTCTATTAACTTGTTGAAGTAGAGCGCCACCCATGCCAAAGGCAACATTGTCTGCACTCCAGCCGCTGCCTGCAAGTGTTTCTAGAATTTCTTTGATGGATTCGTAGTTGATTCCATCACCTTGAATTACACGAACTGAGGGATGAAGAACCTTAAATCCTTTTTCGTTTGTTTCATAACCAAATTGTTCTCCAAGAATTTCAACAACCTTCAGGACTACTTCTGGAGGATTTCCACTATCTGGACGAACAACAACGGTTGCTCCACTATTAAGAACTTCTTCTTTCAGCTTATTTCCCCAAAGTTCTTTTGCAGCATTGTAGATATCATAGCTATCACTGACAACAGCAACAAGTGACCCCGGTTTTGCGAATTGTGCAAGCATGTTTCTCATTGCATCAATTTCACCTTCACGGCCGCCCCATGTTGTCATAGTAGAATGTTCTGCTGCTGGAATACTGAAACCTGGTACTTCAGTATCGTAATATTTCATTGCGAACAACGCACCAGTAATTGTATCTGTTCCCATGAAGTTTACAAGATGTGCAGCACCACCAATGCCTGCAGATTCATAAGAACTTACTCCACGAGCACCAAAATCATGAAGTTTGAAAGGAAGACCAGAAACATCTCCTGTTTCTTCAAGATAGCGTTTAATTACTTTTTTGATTTCTCTAGATTGTGTTGCAACAGTTGTTGGATACCAGACTGCTCTTAGTAGAGCAGTTTCCACATAACTAGTAAGCCAATAGAATTCTGGATCTGTATTTTCAACAGTAACAAGTACGTTTCCAGTTGGAACAGTCAAGCCTTCGGGTACAGCTCGAACAATTAAAGGAAGTTTTCCATTATATTTGTCAAGCAAGCGAACCCAGCCTTCATAATTAAATGGTTCGCCGTGTACCTCTGCGAAAGCCTTTCCTTCGAGAATCATTTCCATTGTTATTGGTTTTGAAAGATATTCTTTCAAAAACATCTGAAGGCCAAAAAAAGTTGTTTCTGAAAACTTCCCGCCTCTAGATTCAATATATGAAAAAACATATTCTGTTCCTGGTGGATATTGCAACCAGTGAGACATTTTGTAAGAATCGGTATTGAGTGTGATATTTGTATTATTCATAATAGAGCTCCTCTATTCTATTGTATAATTTAACATACGTTCAATTGGTTTGCGTGCTGCATCAATCAAATCGTTAGTTAAATAATCTATTGATGTACCACCAGTACCTGCCATTGCTGCATTTACTGCCTCAAGCGTGTTACGCTTCATATATGGACATTGATTACACTGACAACCATTATAACCTAATGCAGGGCGAATGTCAAGTTCTGGTCTTGCCTTTTTCATGTCATTGATTAAACCTCCTTCGGTTGCAACCCAAATTGTTCCAACTTTATTTGGAAAGTTTTTCACCCATTCGAGCATTTTATTGGTTGACCCAATAAAATCAGCCATTTCAAGTAAATCAATTGGTGATTCTGGATGGGCAATGACATATTTGATTCCATCAGTCCAGGAACGCATTTCTTGTTTTAAATATTCAACATTGAATTGGTCATGTACTTCACAAACAGAAGTAAAGACTTTCATATCATAACCAAATTCTTTATTAATATATGTTCCCATATTTTTGTCTGGACTAAAGATAACTTTATTACCATTTTTAATTTCGTTTTCAACAATTGCATTTACATTTGCCGAAGTCACGATTATATCAGCTAATACTTTCATCTCAACCGAACTGTTTATGTACATGACATGAGTTGAGTCTTGATTGTCATCTCGGAATTTTTTCAATTCATCAATATTGGTTTGGGTAACAAGAGAACATGTTGACTCAAAATCTGGTTGAATAATTTCAGTGTCGGGCAACATTACTTTTGCTGTTTCAGACATAAATCTTACACCGGCAAAAACAAGTCTTTTCGGTTGTTCTTTTTGCACTGCCTGAATTAAACCAAGACTATCACCAACATAATCTGCAATTTCTTTAACTTCTTCTGGTGCATACCAGTGGGCTACTAACATGGTATCCATTTTGCACCTCCTTATATTTGAAATTCTGTAATTTTTATACCCTTTAGACTGTCAAGTCTGATTAGAATATCGTGGCCATGATAATTAATTTTGATATATGCAATTTTTTGTGTTACTGGATATTCGTGTCCATGATCATATACTGTTGTATGATTATCTTTCCAATGAATTCTAAATTTTTTCTCACAACCATCATTAAATTTGATAGTTAATGATTTAAGTTTATTTGTTATTTCTTCTTTGCCGATATACCATTTT
>JALVEJ010000142.1 GCA_027031025.1 Flavobacteriales bacterium
CAGTAAATTCAGTAGCAAAAAGAAGACGTCGTAAAAAAATCCTGAAACAAGCAAAAGGATATTTCGGACGCAGAAAAAATGTCTATACAGTCGCTAAAAATGCGGTTGAAAAAGCGATGCTTTATGCATACAGAGACAGAAAACAAAAGAAACGTAATTTTAGAAGTTTGTGGATTCAACGTATCAATGCAGCGGCACGTTTGCACGGTATGTCTTATTCACAATTCATGGGAAAAATTCATGCTAACAATATCGACTTGAACCGAAAGGTTCTCGCCGACTTAGCCATGAACCATCCCGAAGCTTTTAAAGCCATCGTTGAAAAAATCAAATAAATAAGGAATTGATTATTTATATCTAACCAAAGAAGGGCGCTCACAGGCGCCCTTCTTTGTATTCAAATATGCAACTAATAAATTACAACAAAAACAATTATTTATTAGTCCAACAAAACCTTTCTTTCTATACCGCTTACCTATTCTATATAATTCAATTTATTTTGGACTAAAATACAATTCCTTTTGGTATTAAATATAGTTTTGGAAGAGTTTAAATTTATAACTAAAAAATATGAAAACATTTATTGAACCGGTCGTCTAAAAATATAGCGTGTGATAAAAATACCCTTTCCATCACCTTTTCCTGCATCACTTTCAACACCACTGATAACCGTAAATAATTCCCAACCATCTTTGCTCATTTGAGTAAGTTTGGACGAAATTAAAGCATCATTTGATGCAATGTTTTGAAAATTAATACCGACCATTGAATAAAAATTCAACAACTTGGTTTCATTAAAACTACTGATTTTTAACTTTTTACGACTTGTTTTGTTTTTTTTAAAATGATTACTTTCATCTCTGGTTGATGTGGCTTCTTTATAATCCATCGGAACGTTAAATTCCACAATACGTGAACGACCAACACCCATAGGCACAATTGATTCTACTGTTGTAATAATCTTATATTCGTAAGCAGTTTGTGCTGATGCATTCAAACCAAATAAACTTAATAATAAAATGAATAACATTACTTTTTTTTGCATAACTTAAATTTTTAGGGTTAACATTACTTACAAAATTAACTTTTTTTCTGAAACTGTAACAAAACAAAGTTTTATGTATCTTTAAAATGACAAATATCTAAACCGGTTGGAGAAAACGGATGACATAACAAAGCTGTTGGAGGCTTGTAAACGTAAGGACCAAAAGGCACAAATGTTGGTATATAAACTATATGCCAAAGCCATGTATCATGTTGCTTTGCGAATTACAGGCGATATTGATGATGCCGAAGATGTCATGCAGGAAGCTTTTATCAAAGCTTTTGATAAATTGGATACATATAAAGCAACTGCCAGTTTCGGTGCCTGGCTCAAACGTATTGTAGTTAATGAAGCTTTATCTTGGTTACGAAAACACAAAAAAACAACTTGTTTAGACGACACAGAGAACCCTATTGAACCGGAACCGGATATCGAAGTGGATGAAAAAAATATGAAAATAGAAGTTTTGCTTAAAGCCATCGACCAACTTAAAGATAATTACCGTGTAGCCATAAACCTTTATTATATAGAAGGCTATGATTATGACGAAATGATGCAAATCTTAAATCTGTCGTATGCCAATGTGCGCACTTTGGTATCACGGGCAAAACAAAAATTAAAAAGCATTTTGGAAACACAATACAATGATATAATCAAAGAAACTTAATATGAAATTAGAAGAATTCATCAAACAAAATCGTGACAAACTTGACCGGTATGATCTGAAACCGGATCATCAAGAACGGTTTTTGAAAAAAATACAAGCACACAATGCCAAACCGGAAGCATCATTTATCCGGCGACATTATCAAAAAATGTTATTGGCGGCTTCGGTTTTGTTACTGATTTCAATTGGTGGTCAGTATTACAAATATGCCCGTCAACAACCTAATGACAATACGGAATTACGACAAAGCGAGCAATATTTTTCGCAAATCATAAAAGATGAAATTACACAAATACAAGCCGAAGAAACGCCGGAAACCAGAAAAGTTTTCAATGATGCCATGAAACAAATTAACCAGCTGGAATCCGATTATCAACAACTGGTTAAAGACTATCAAATTAATCGTGATAAATACATTTTAAATGCCATGATTAAAAATTTTCAACAACGGATTGATATATTGCAATTTGTCAAGCAAGAAATAAACAGAATTAAAGAACATAAAACCCGTAAAAATGAAACACATAGGGCTTAAAATCATCTTATTACTATTGCCGCTATGGACTTTTTCTTTTGCCCCGCAAGGAAAATACAAAAAGTTAAAGACCATACAACGCAGCTTTGATGCCGGACCTAACGGCACGGTGGTTATCAACAATACGTATGGTAATATCAATGTGATAACCGGCAAAACCGCTCAGGTAACCATTACGGTTCATATCAAAGTAGACGGCGACGATAACGAAGCCGTTGAAAAACGTTTTAACCACATCAAAGTGCATATTGACCAAAGTGGTTCAGTCATAACCGCTGAAACTATTTTTGGCAAGTATACCGAATCGGGTGGCGGTTGGTTGTCATGGATTTTCGGTGGAAGCCGGAAAACGACTAATTTCAAAATCAATTATGAAGTGCGCATGCCCGAACAATGGGACTTAAAAATTGATAACGACTACGGACAGATTTACCTGAATAAACTCACTGGAAATCTCGACTTAAATGCTGATTACGGCAGCTTCGAAATCGGGCAATTGTTAGGCAATCAAAACCAAATCAGAACCGATTATTTTACCCATTCCAATATAGATTTTGTTAAGGAAGCCGACATTCAAGCCGATTACAGTCGCATCCATATCGATTCGGCTTACCGCCTCGATTTAAATTGTGATTATACGACTATTGATATTGAAGAGGTTAGATTTTTAACATTTAATAATGACTACGGCAGCATTGCGGTTGATAATGTTAAAGAAGTGCGTGGCAACGGCGATTATCAAGTCCGTAAATTTGGGAACGTGAATACCGTTCGTTTTTCGGGTCATTACGGTTCCTTGACCATCGATGGCTTACTACCCGGATTTAACTTGGTCAATCTGTCTTGTGACTATACGTCTATTAAAATCATTAACCGGCAAAAAGTCCCATTCCGGTTTGAATTAGATCAAA
>JALVEJ010000143.1 GCA_027031025.1 Flavobacteriales bacterium
GTGTTTGTGCACTATTAGGGTCATTCGGGTCATTTAAGTGCGAGAAGCCTCCACTTAAACCGAAGTTTTCATCTCTAAAACCAACTGAAAGATGTTGGATATTACCATCAGGCAATAATTGCTCCCAAGGACCGCCATCAAAGTTGTAATAAATCATTTTGGTCCAAGTTTGACCACCATCATAACTAATAGCTGCTCCATAAGCAGGCAAATTATAGTCAGACTCTGTTACAACCAATGTATTAGTTGTGCCGGGAATAAAAGCTATATCACCGCCAAAGAATGGATTAGGGTTAGCAGGGTCTGTGCCTACCCAATCATAAGTCGGAGTCATTAGAGTCCAAGTAGCACCACCGTCGGTTGAGTGATATAATTCACCATTACTTCTGGAAATCCAACCTTCGTTGTCATCTTTAAAAGTAACGCTACCATTGTCATTAGCACCGCCAAAATCCGTTAATGGCGTTTGGAAAGCTGTCCAAGTTTGACCTTGGTCGGTAGAGCGATATAAACGACCTTTGTTTGTTGTAAACCATACAGATGAACCGGTTGGCGTAAAGGCTATACCATGAGTGTAGCCGTATTCTCCTGAAAGCGGGTTATCAATATTGGCTCCGGGAATTGGCGTCCAAGTATTACCGCCATCGGTAGTTTTGTACATTTCAAATTCACCATTAATAGGGTCTCCTTGTGTAAAACCGGTATTGGCATCCCAGAAATAAACCAAATTACAAAAAGAAGCAGCATTTGAATACATATTTGTCGCCGTTGATCTGGTCCAAGTTACTCCGGCATCAGTTGTTTTAAACACGCCTCCGTTACCAAAACTACCGGGACGCTTATAAGCTGCTAAGAAAGCCGTTGTAACAGTAGTAGGATAAACCATAGACATACCCAGGTTTACAGCACCTTGTAAACTTACCGGGTCATATGCTGTCCAAGTATGTCCACCGTCATTGGTATAAGCTACGGCAGAAATGTCAGCACCATTTCCGGAACCGTCATAAGCAATACTCCAAGCAACATCCTCGCTTGTAGAATTTAAGATGCCAAAATAAGAGATACCTCTGGATTCTTCGGTATAACCGGAATGATAAACCTCCCAACCGGGAGCAGTTTGCTGTGCAAATGCTTTAAAGCCAAAAACAGCAAGTAAAGCAATAAGTAATGATTTTTTCATATTTTCTACATTTTAAAAATTAATTAAGCGTAAAAATAAACAAAAAATGAACTTATGAGATATTAACAGGGATAAATTTCTTATTTTTTAAATAAAATTTATTTTTTACAAGATTTTTTTAAATTATCAATAAAGAATAAATTAACATCAAAATAAAATGTTAAACAAATAAGACTAAAGGCACAATTTTTGTAGTTTTGTAAGCTCATTAAAATTTTAATTATGTCAAAAAAAATATTATTAATCAATTTTCTATTATTAGGTTCTTTTCTATTTGCCCAAAATAAAAAAGAACGTAGTGTGATACTAGAACATACCAATTATGCATACTTGCAAAAACTTAGCCGCACTTGGACAACAGCCAATGTGCAAGCCAAAAAAGAGGCGGAACAAAAAGCCAAAGAAATGGGTTGGCCTATAAAAGGAAGTGATCATGGTAAAGCTTTTGAATTAATCCGTTTAACACCGGATGGTAAACCGGTTTATTATCAAACCGATAACTATTATGCCGCTAAAACTATCAACACGGATAAATTATACAACAACGGCGGTTTAGGGCTTAACATTCAAGGTCAAAACATGATTGTCGGTGTTTGGGACGGCGGTGCCGTGAGAGGAACTCATAATTTTTTAACCGGAAGAGTTACCCAAAAAGACGGTGCGGTTTTCAGTGGTCCCGATGATTTGAACAGGCATGCCACTCATGTTACCGGCACTATGATAGCCAACGGCGTTACCAGATATAGAGGTATGGCTTTCAATGCTTCTTGCTGGGCGCACGATTGGTTTAACGATGATGCCGAAATGGCAACACGAGCCACAGAAGGTTTGCTAGTTTCAAACCACTCTTATGGCATGCGGTCATTTAATTTTTTCGGTCAACGTTTGATTGATATTTATTGGTTTGGGAAATATTCCAATGAAGCCCGTAACTGGGATGATATCATGTTTAATGCGCCTTACTATTTAGCCGTTGATGCAGCCGGAAACGACCGGTATTATGCGGCTAACGGACCCAATAAAGGTGGATACGACATGCTAACCGGTAATTCTACTAATAAAAATGGAATCACTGTTGCAGCCGTCAGAAGAGTTTCTTCATACAACGGACCCAATAGTGTGGTTATGAGTGGTTTCAGCAACTGGGGACCCACAGATGACGGTCGTATTAAACCGGATATCAGTGCACAAGGTGTTAGTGTAGCATCTTGTATTTCCGATTCGGATACTGCTACTGATACTTACGACGGCACTTCTATGGCAGCGCCGACTGTTACCGGTAGTTTGATTTTATTACAACAATTATATCATCAAACTTATGGTAATTATATGCGCTCTGCTACTTTAAAAGGTTTAGCTTTACATACGGCCCGCGAAGCCGGTAGTCACCCCGGACCCGATTACGCTTTCGGTTGGGGGTTAATGAATACAGCAGCAGCAGCAGAAGCTATAGTTAATAATGGTCTGACTTCATTAATTAAAGAAATCACTTTAAATCAAGGTGATACCTATTCGTTTACCGTCAATGCCAGTGGAACGGAACCTTTAATGGCAAGCATCTGTTGGACGGATCCTGCCGGTCATGTAATTACAGGAACCGCAGCAGATTTATTGGATAACCCCACCCCTGCCCTAGTAAATGATTTGGATATACGTATCACCAAAAACGGTACAACCTATTATCCTTGGAAACTTAATCCGGCTAATCCGAGTGCCGGCGCCTCAACAGGAGACAATCTGGTTGATAATTTTGAAAAAATTCAAGTTAACAATCCTTCTGGTTCTTACACTATAACCATTTCTCATAAAGGAAATTTGAAATATAATAAACAAGACGTATCCATTATTGTAACCGGTATCAACAATCCGTTTGCTATTAATGCTACCGATGGCGAAAGCCGTGATATTTGTTCAGATAATACCACTTCAACAACTTATAATTTAAGATATACCAAATCAAATGCTGTCAGTGGCACAACTAACTTCTCGCTAAACGGATTACCCGCAGGGGCAACAGCTGTTTTTTCGCCTACCGGATTATCCGCAAATGGAAATTTTTCATTACAAATTTCCGGTTTGGATAATGCCGCTGCCGGTGTATATAATTTAGAAGTAGTCGGCACAAATGGGAGTCAACAAGTTGTTAAATCTTTACAACTACATGTGTTGAAAGACAACTTTGCAACCCAAAATTTGATAGCGCCTGCAGACGGTACTGTTGATTTAAGGAGACCTTTCAGTTTGGAATGGGAAGAACATCCTAATGCCCAGCGATACCAACTGCAAGTAGCCGTTAATGCCACTTTTGACAATATTGTTATAGATGAAACCGTTAACTACCCTTCCTATTTGGTTAAGGAACATACTTACGGAATAACTGATGGTGGCACCTATTACTGGCGGGTTAAACCATTAAATGATTGTGCATCAGGTAATTTTTCAGCCATCAGAAGTTTTTCTACCCTCCAAGTAAACTGTGTACAAAACTTTAACACTACGGCTGTTACTATCCCAACAACCGCATCAAACACACCTTATGAGTCGCAGATAAACTATGCGCAAAACAGCACTATTAGCGGTGTAAAAGTTTATGTTGATATTACACACACTCAAATTTCCGATTTGGAAATCAAATTGGTGAGTCCGCAAGGCACAGAAGTTATCTTGAACCAATCCGGGACATGTAATGGTAATTATCAAAATATTCAAGTGGTTTATGATGATAATTCAGAAAACTTTTTAGATTGTAATCCGACACCGCCTGCTATCAGAGATAACATCAAACCATTTGAAACCATGAGTGCTTTTAATGGTGAAAATGCACAAGGTAATTGGACCTTGCAAGTATCGGATCCGGTTGCCGGAAACGGCGGCTCTCTCAATATATGGGCTTTGGAAGTTTGTGAGGAAATTTTAGGTATAAACGACCAAGATTTTGAATTATTCAAAGTTTGGCCTAACCCGGCTAACGGACAAATCAATGTCCAATTAAGTGCCGGTAAATTGATTGACATGAGATTGTTGGATTTGTCCGGTCGTGAAGTCTTCCATCGTATTTATAACAATTCGGGTGATAATTTTACCAAAAATGTCATTTTAGGACATCTAAATCCGGGTGTCTATTTATTGCAAGTCAACAGCGGGAACAAATCCGGTGTAAAAAGAATTGTGATAAAATAAATCAAGCATAAAAAAATTATAAGAAAGAGCGGTAACTGTCAGTTGTCGCTCTTTTTTAATACGGCATAAACCGGAAAATGATCGCTATAACCGCCTTGATAGGTTTTACCTTTATATGTTCTGTAAGGATTGTTCTTGTTTTTACCTTGCCAAATTTTTAGAAACTTAGGATTAAAAATTTGGAAACCTTCTAAACAAAAACCTTTACCGTTTTCAAAATTAGAACTAAACAAAATTTGATCAAACAAATGCCAATCGCCATGATGGTTTAAACTACCTTTATGTTGTTTAAACAACTTGGCAGCAGGATGTAACAAATGTCTTCGTTTAACGATTTCATTCAGATGCGGATCATCCGGGTCAGTATTAAAATCACCCATAATGACAAATTTGGCATCCGGTTGTTCATAATATACAAAATCTATTAAATCCGATAACTTTTTGGCCGCTTCATAACGTTTAAAATCCGATTCGAAATCGCCTTCCCGACGGCTGGGCCAGTGGTTGACAAACACATGCCAAATTTCATCAAACAAGGCAATTTTAATATGCAAAATATCACGCGTATGGTAAGGCTCTCCGGCATCATTATAAAGAATTATTGCATGCGATTTGGCTTCTAAAATTTTTACTAAATCCTTACGATAAAGTAGCGCTACATCCATACCACGCCGGTCTCCTGACTCAAAATGCACATAATCGTATCGATATGGTTTCAAATGTTTCTGCTTGACAATATTTTTTAAAACCCGTTTGTTTTCAACCTCAGCCAATCCCAACAAAAGGGGTGGTTTTTCAAGTTTATCAAAGCCTATATGTTTAATGGTATAACTAATTTTCTTGGATTTACGTTGAAAACGTTTTTTGATCCAATGCATAATACCTTTTGGTGTAAAAGGATCATCTGCCGTAGCAGGATCGTCATAGGTATCAAAAAAATTTTCCAAATTGTAAAACCCAATGGAGATTTCTTGTTTCATTTACTATGATTAATAAGCGAATATATAAAAAATACCTATCTTTGAAAGCAAATTTTTTTAAAATGAAGCAAGGAAAACTCATTATTTTTTCAGCCCCTTCCGGAAGCGGCAAAACGACTTTGGTGCATTATTTATTACAACAACCCGAACTAAACTTGGCTTTTTCGGTTTCAGCTACTTCCAGAGACAAGCGTCCCAATGAAGTGGATGGCAAAGATTATTACTTTATGTCACCGGAAACTTTTAAACATAAAATTAAAAATAAAGAGTTTGTTGAATGGGAAGAAGTGTATCGAAATAATTTTTACGGCACTTTAAAATCCGAAGTGGAACGATTACTTAATCAAGGCAAAAATATTATTTTTGATATTGATGTCAAAGGCGGCTTAAACATTAAAAAACAATACCCCAACCAAAGTTTGGCCATCTTTGTCCAACCGCCTTCTATTGAAGAGTTAAAAAAACGTTTGGAATCGAGGCAAACCGAAACCCCCGAAAAAATTAAAATGCGCATAGAAAAAGCCGGTGAAGAAATGCAATATGCCAAAGATTTTGATGTTATTATAGTAAACGACGATTTGGAAAAAACTAAAAAGGAAGCCTATAAAATTGTCCAATCATTTATTGAATCATGAGGTTGATATTCAAATATTTAACTACTACATTTACATTCTTTTTGCTAATGACAGCTTGTAAAAAGGATACAAATTATAACAATCCGTATTTGGATAATGTCAGTTTTTCCATAGAAATTAATATGGATTTACCCGAGTATGCTCCTTTAAAATATGCCAATAATTCAGTTTTGGTTCACAACGCCGGTATCAAAGGCATTATCATTTTCAATACGGGAAACAGCTACAACGCTTTTGAAGCCAGTGACCCCAATCATTATCCTTCGCAATGTTCAACCATGCACCCCAACCAATTTACTTGCCGGTGCGATTGTGAAGGCAACACTTATAGTTTGCATACCGGACAAATAACCTCAGGGGACGGGCAATATAGTTTAAAAGCCTATCATATCAGTCAAACAGGTAACAAATTGAGAATTTCCAATTAAAGCCTGTCAAAAAACAGACATCACATTGTTTTTATTTAATAAAACCTTAACTTTGTCAGCTGTTTTGTGGCATAGTTTTTTCACAAATCATTTTTACAATGGATAAAATACTTATTTTTATGAAAAGGAATTACAAAGTCATTCTCATTATACTTACTTTGGCAGGAATTTTTGTAGCGTTCAGACAACAACAAACAGCCGATAATAAAGAAGCCGCTATCATAACGGGAATTAACCGCGTTATTGACTATGCACATTATCATCCGGCTTTGGTCAACAACGATTTTTCCGAAAAAGTATTCAAAGAATTCATAGATGATTTAGACCCTTCCAAAAGGTATTTGTTGCAATCGGATATTGACACTTTGTCTATCTATAAAGATTCAATAGATAATGAAATACGGGAAGGCAAAACCGGTTTTTACCAAAAAGCTTATGCTATTATTCAACAAAGACAAGCAGAAAGTGTGGATTATATCAATGAAATTTTAGAAAAAGGATTTAATTTTAATAAAGATGAAACCCTCAATATAGATTATAAAAAAATCAAACCGGCTAAAACCAAAGCCGAACTTAAAGAACGCTGGCGAAAATATTTAAAATTCAACACTTTATCGCGCTTGTATGATAAAATTAAAGACCAAGAACAAAAACAGAAAAAAGACAGCACTTTTAAGCCTAAATCCAAAAAAGAATTGGCACAAGAAGCGCTTAAAGCCACAAAAAAATCTATTAAAACCTACCTTGATGCTTTAAAAGATATGGAAGAAATGGATTATTTTTCCATGTATATGAACGCCATTACCATGCAAAACGATCCACATACCAATTATTTCAGTCCGCAAGGTAAAGAACGCTTTGACACGAGCATGTCCGGCTCTTTTGAAGGCATTGGCGCGCGTTTGCAAAAAGACGGTGATTATGTCAAAATCGTAGAAATAATTGCCGGAGGTCCGGCATGGAAAGATGGCAAACTCAAAGTAGGCGACCTTATTCAAAAAGTCGGGCAAGGCGATGACGAACCGGTCGATATCATGGGTATGCGTCTGTCAAAAGTGGTCAAGTTAATCAAAGGACCCAAAGGCACTATCGTTAAGTTGATTGTCAAACGTGTCGATGGCAGTATTGAGACCATTCCTATCACCCGAGACAGAGTCGAGCTGGAAGACACTTTTGCCAAATCATTATTGATAAAAGATAAAAATAAAACCTTTGGATATATTTATCTACCTAAATTTTATATCAATTTTAAAGAACAAAACCAGCGTTCGGCAGCCACCGACATCAAAAAAGAACTCGAAAAACTCAAAGCGGAAAACGTCAAAGGTATTGTGTTGGATTTGCGTAACAACGGCGGTGGCTCACTTTCTACGGTTATCGATATCGCCGGATATTTTATCGACAAAGGACCGGTGGTTCAAGTGCGTGATAAAAAGAATAAGGTTGATGTGTTAAAAGACCAAGATAAAAACACCGTTTACGACGGTAAAGTCGTGGTTTTAATCAATGAATTGTCGGCTTCGGCATCGGAAATTTTGGCTGCCGCTTTGCAAGATTATAATCGTGCAATTATCATTGGTGGTAAATCTTACGGAAAAGGCACCGTGCAAAATTTTATTGGGCTGAATCGTATTATGGGCGACAAATTCGGCGATTTGGGTGCCTTAAAGTGGACCACCAAAAAATTCTACCGGATAAGTGGCGGTTCCACCCAACGAAAAGGCGTGACACCGGATATTATAATACCGGACAACTATATGTATCTCAAAGTTCGCGAAGAAGACGAACCCACAGCTTTGGCTTGGGATCAAATTGAGGAAGCCCGGCACAAAATTTATGAAATTGCCGGTAAATCGCAAATCATTGCCCAAGAGCAACGGCGGATTGACACCACCGGTTTGTTCCGGCACATTAAAGAAAAAGCCCGTTGGATTGCCGATAATAAAAAAGATAATACCATTTATCTCAAACTCGATAAATATATCGAAGACTTAAAAAAAGACGAAGCCATTAGCAAACGCTTTGACAGTTTGACTAAATTTGAATCCGGTTTCGAAATTTTTTCACTGCCGGTCGATGTCAAAGCCAAAGAAAAAATCAATGATACGGTTTTTAAAGTGAAACGCGATAAATGGATAAAAGCGGTCAAAAAAGACCCGTATATCAGTGAAGCTGTTAAGGTTTTAGAAAAAGAAGAACAATAATTTAGTACGAAAAGACTCACGGTCGTGCGTCTGGATGGATACGGAATGAAAGACCATTGAAAATTGAGATTTCTCTCTACGTTCTAAATGACAAGCAACTTCACTCGAAATAACAAGCTTATTTCATTGTAATACTAAAATTAGTAGCAGATTGTCATTTCGACAGAGTTCCGACCCTGACTTTCGTCGGGGGACAACGAGAAATCTTAAAATCCGGTTTAAATTATGGAATTTAAAAAAACGCAAAAAACAGGTTTGTTTTTCGGGAGTTTCAATCCCATACATATCGGGCATTTAATCATAGCCAATCATATCGTCGAACATACCGATATTGACGAAGTTTGGTTGGTGGTTACACCCCACAATCCGCATAAAAAGAAAGCTACTTTACTTAATGATTTTCAACGATTGACAATGGTTAGATTAGCAACGGAAAATTATCCGAAACTTAAAGCCTCCAATATTGAGTTTGATTTGCCGCAACCTAATTATACCATTAATACTTTAACGGTATTGCAAGAAAAATATCCCGATAAAGAGTTTGTGCTTTTGATGGGTGAAGATAATTTGGCCAGCTTGCCTAAATGGAAAAACTATGAAGCTATTTTAGCCTATTATCAAATATATATTTATCCGCGCATTCATCAGAAAACCGTTCCGGATTATTTAACAACACACGCTGCCATTAAAAAAATTAAAGCACCAATCATTGAAATTTCCGCCACGCAAATTCGTCAAGATATTAAGCAAGGCAAAAATGTGCGCCCTTTATTACCGCCGGAAGTATTTAAGTATATTGAAGAGATGCATTTTTACAAATAATTTTGTATTTTCGTTATATCAAAAAAAATAACAAAACATGAGTTTGATAGAATTAAAAGTTGACCGCATACAATACAGTGAAACCCAAACAGGCGCTTATGTTTTGTTTTTAAGTGAGCCCGTAACCGGTAAAAA
Source organism: Flavobacteriales bacterium (assembly GCA_027031025.1). Classification (GTDB taxonomy): domain Bacteria; phylum Bacteroidota; class Bacteroidia; order Flavobacteriales; family Flavobacteriaceae; genus WGBX01. The sequence goes on from JALVEJ010000143.1 coordinate 9,565, forward strand.
GCTGCCAATTGTCATCGGGGGCATGGAGGCACATTCCATTACCATAGGCTTGGAGAAAGATATCGTTCCGCAACGACCTTTGACGCATGATTTGATGAAAAATCTCATGGAAAATTACGGTATTAAACTAAAAAAAGTCATTATCAATAAATTTGATCAAGGTATTTTTTATGCCATGTTGATAACCGAAAAAGACGGTATTGAAAAAGCTATTGATTCCCGCACCTCTGATGCGGTTGCACTTGCCGTTCGATTTGGCGCCCCAATATTTTGTGAAAGTGTTATTTTGGAAGAAGCCGGCATTTTCTTACCCGGAGAAAGTCTACGTAAACAACATGAACAAAACATCAAACAAATACAAAAGGACTTAGAAGAACTACTCGGTGAAATTGATAACGTTGAAGAACCTGATATTAACTTTGACGAAACACCTGATATCCCGGAAAGCAATCTGAACGAACTGGAAAAATTAAATGTCGATTTGTTTGGAAAAACTGCCGTTGTTTATACCAAAAAAGAAATTGAAAACATGCTGCAAACCGCCATTGAAGAAGAACAATACGAACGCGCCGCCATGCTCAAACGTTATCTGGAACTTTTAAACCAAAAATAAAAACCACATAAGACACATTAAGACACATAAGGACTCAAAAGAAAAAAACTTATATGAACTTTTGTGACTTTTGTGGTTCAAAATAATCTAAAACCTAAAATCAACAATATCCTCATTTCTCAAATAATTCAATCATAATGACCGGACTAGAACTAATCACCACACAATCCAATATTAGTCTGCCCGAATTAACAGCTCAAATACAAAAAGATTTAAATTTGTCCGGTATTGATACCAAGCATTTTGATCATGTCGATTCGGGAGAGGATTTGATAGAGAAATTGTCAAATTTTATACAAGATATCTTGACTTATCATCCGGCTGATTTTGACCGGTTTATGTATCGAGTTGATGTGCCGGAAAAAGATTTTTCAAAATTATTATCAACTGATTTACAATTACTTGTTGAACAAATTGTTTACCTCGTTTTGAAACGCGAAATACAAAAAATCCTCTTTAGAAAACAATTCGGGCAATAAAAAAAGCCCGGACAAAACCGGGCATTATAAATATTTAGATAAAGGCTACTGACCAAATTTAGCCTTAAATTGTTCATATCGTTCTTCACCTAAAATACCTAGCATGGCTCTTTGATAACCCGAAGATATTTCTGCCTCTTTTTCTACTTCTTTAATTACTTGTTCTAAAGTTTTACCGGCGGTTTGCCCTTGACTTTCAGCCAAAATAATTCGTTTTTTAATGGCATAAGCTTTATAAAGATTTTGTTTATAAACTTTATCGGCAGTTGCTTGATCCAAATCTAAAGCAGATTGAATCATTTCGGTTTGTTTATCGGCATAATCTTTTACCTTAAATTGTTCTGACATTTTTTGACTGTATCCGGTTAAAGTCAAAAACAGAATGGCAATACTTAATATTTTTTTCATAATTTTGGTTTTTATCAACATTATAATGCAATTTTAAGAAAAAAACTTTATATACCCAAACAAAAAAAATACTACTTGAAATTTGTATATCATTTTTGACAAAAATTCAATATCAATATCGTTTTTCATCAAAAACAGAAAAAAAATTGTAAGGTTCCGT
>JALVEJ010000144.1 GCA_027031025.1 Flavobacteriales bacterium
TTTGTGCATGTCAGTTTATAGATTTTTTTTGAATCATATTTATATCCCAAAAACCCGTTTTACTTCTTCAACCTTATCCAATTTTTCCCAAGTAAAGAGTTCTACTTCTTTTTCTAATGTAATAACCCGCCCTTCGGTATAATCGTAGCGCTCAAAATGTTTGGTTTTTCTAACCGGTGTTCTACCGAAATGGCCGTAAGCGGCGGTTTCACTGTATATGGGCGCTCTTAATTTTAAAGTTTTTTCGATGCCTGCCGGTGTCAAATCGAAAATTTTATGGATTTTACGGGCAATGTCATGGTCTTTAATGCCGTTTTTCGCCGTGCCGTAAGTATTGACAAATATACTGACAGGTTCAGCCACACCAATGGCATAAGATACTTGAATCAACATTTCATCAGCCACGCCGGCGGCTACTAAGTTTTTAGCAATATACCGCGCCATATAAGCCCCGCTTCTATCGACTTTACTGGGGTCTTTGCCCGAAAAAGCGCCTCCGCCATGCGCCCCCCGACCGCCATACGTATCGACTATGATTTTACGTCCGGTAAGTCCCGTATCGCCGTGTGGTCCACCAATGACAAATTTACCTGTCGGATTGACCAGCAATTTGTAATCGTAAAACAATGGATCGAGTTCGGGATTCTCACATAAAATCTTAGGAATTAGGATGTTTTGGACATCATCTTTGATTTTTTTAAGCATGTTATCGTCGTCTTTATCAAAAGGGTCGTGTTGTGTAGAGACGACAATGGTGTCTATTTTGACCGGTTTGTGGTTGTCATCGTATAAAATGGTCACTTGACTTTTAGAGTCCGGTCGTAAATAGGTCATTTGTAAGCCTTCTTTACGTATTTCAGCCAATTTGTATACCAGTTTGTGGGCAATATCCAAAGTCAGCGGCATGTAATTTTTACTTTCATTAGTAGCATAACCAAACATCATTCCTTGATCGCCGGCGCCTTGGGCTTCTTTGGTTTCGCGCACTACACCTTGATTGATGTCTTCACTTTGGTCGTGTATGGCAGACAAAACACCGAGTGATTTAAAGCTAAAATAATAATCGTCTTTATCATACCCGATTTGCTTGATGGTTTCGCGGGTAATTTTTTGTACATCGACATAAGTTTTGCTTTTGACTTCACCGGCAACAACGACTTGTCCGGTCGTAACAAGGCTTTCAATGGCAACCTTTGATTCGGGGTCAAAAGCCAAAAAATGATCTAATAAATGATCGGAAATTTGATCGGAAACTTTATCGGGGTGTCCTTCTGATACGGACTCTGATGTAAATAAATATGACATAGTGTAATTTTGTTTTATTGTTTATGGTGATATGGTTAATCGTTTATCTGTCTGCCCCGACTATTGTCGGGGGGTATTTGTTGTTGAGGTTTCAGTATAACCCCGACTTATCATTACTCAGACCTAAAAGGTTTTCGAAACCTATCAAGTCTTTCCTCATTCCTTATTCAAAATCGGTCGCTTCGGTACATCCCCCGACGAAAGTCGGAGGGGACACTCAGCGACCTTTCATCAATTCATCAATTTATCATTTCCTCATTATACAAGCATAAGCTTACAAGCACAACACGAGTGTTGTAATCATAAAACTATTTTGTTAAAAAGTGGGATTGACTGACCGGCAAGAAACACATTTTAGCATTTTTTTAAAAGGTTGCAAGCAGTCAAATCCGTCCTTTAAACTTGTTGCAAAGATACATCGATATTTATGATTGGCAAAATATTGAGAGAATTTTATAAAATTTTAATAGTAAGAACAAACAAAGTGTTGCTAATAATCTCTATTTTTTATTGATGTTTTTTTTGTTCGTCGAGGAGTTGCCGTTTCAATAATTGTTCGCGTTCCAAAGCCATGCTTCTAAAATTATTATATTCTTCTTCTATTTTAGATAAACTTTCTTTGGCGGCTTTGGTCACTTTATGACTATTTTTAAATAGATAAATAAAATATAACAAAGCCAAAGTTAACAAACCGATTAATGTCCAAACAATCCATTGATATTGTGATTTTTCTACGGGTATACCTATAAAGCTGATACTATCTTTTTCTGATTGAAGTTTAGCAATTTGCGTATGAGTTTGCTGTAATTGGTTTTGTAAATCGGCAATTTGATTTTTTAATTCTGTAATGTTTTGATTAGCTGCTTTTAATGCGGCTTTTTCTTGGGCAAAACTATCTAAAACCTGTTTTTTAAGTTGGTTAAAATAGAAGCGTTTAATAACTTTGTATTCTTTGTAATTTCCTGATTTTGAATATATTTCATTAAATTTATCAGAAATGCTTCCCTGTGATAAGTCAATCGTTTTTTTAGAATTCGATTGAGCATAAACTAAAAACACGGATGCAAATAAGATAGCAGATATCAATACTTTCATAAGCTGGTTTTTTGACAAAGATAATACAAAATTGTACTTTTTAAAACGTTGATATGAAAAATAAATTATCAATATCGAGCCAAAATTTTCACTAAATTAATTCCGTATCTTTGCAGTAAATTAAAATGTTGCATGAAATTTGATTTAGTCAAGCAAGACCAGAATACCAAAGCCAGAGCCGGCATCATTAGTTTGGCACACGGCACCATTGAAACGCCTATTTTTATGCCTGTTGGCACAGTTGGAACGGTCAAAGCGGTGCATCAACGTGAGTTGAAGCAAGATATTAATCCGGATATCATATTAGGCAATACATATCATTTATATTTACGTCCCGGAACAGAAATTTTGGAACAAGCGGGCGGCTTGCACCGGTTTATGGGTTGGGACAGGAATATTTTGACCGATAGTGGTGGTTTTCAGGTTTATTCGTTGTCCGACCGGCGAAAAATTACCGAAGAAGGCGTCAAATTCAAATCACATATAGATGGATCTTACCATTTTTTTTCGCCCGAACGTGTGATGGAAATCCAACGCAGTATCGGGGCAGATATTATTATGGCATTTGACGAATGCACAGATTATCCTGTGGCTTATAAATATGCCAAATCGTCAATGGAAATGACCCATCGATGGTTAGACCGTTGTATTGCCCATTTAGAAAAAGTGCCGCCTAAATACGGCTATGAGCAAAGTTTGTTTCCGATAGTGCAA
>JALVEJ010000145.1 GCA_027031025.1 Flavobacteriales bacterium
CTCATCATGGAAACTTGTGGAGAGTTGTCAACATATGAATAAAATGATGCAGGATTTGAAATAGACTTTGTAATTACTCTTTCATTCTTAAGGATAAATTTTTTCAATTCACATTTTAAGCTTGTTGTTAGACTTTCTGGTATATTTAAACCAATAGAATTTGCAATTTCCAACTGATATGCTTTATATATAGTTAACTCTTCAGGTCGGGAAATCCATTTTCTATTTGCCAATTTACTATGGAAATATCTAACTAAATATTTTAAATCATTGGTTAGATTAAGATACAATTCTGTATAGTTTTCGTTATCTAAAGATGCATCGGCTATTTTATTTGAAATATAATCATCGTCTAACCATCGCCTAAACCAGATTACATTGACTTTATTAATATCAAAATTAGTAAATTGTAAATTGCTACCTTTTTGAATAACACTATTATAAAAATCACTCCCGTTTAATCTATAATAATCAGCTTCGAAATATTCTAACCAATCAATAACTTTCTCAGTAGTTATTTCATCATTTTCTTTACTCAATATCAAAATCATATGTTTATTTTATATTATAAAAACTGATAATATGATAGGCTGTTCAATTGGTAAGTTCAATTGCAATGTATAACGTTAACAATTTGATGTAATTATTGAATAATCAAATTCTTTTGTTGCTATAAGTTGACGAAAACAAATAATATTGATTTCATTTCATTTGTTTTCTACAAGCTGTAATTCTATTGTTAATTTTTGTTTTCCATAATTAACGTAAATAAATTTAACGAATCCTAATTTCTCGTTAAACCAGTATTCTAAATGCGACTCTCCTAGATCAAAAATAGACCTTGCTGAAATTTTCCAGCAATCATTTATTTTGCCATAAGGAACGATAATAGACTCTTTCAAAACAACTTGAAAATCAGAAATTATTGTTTTATTACTCCAGTCTCCATAGCCACCTTTTGGACTAATTTGCTCTTTCCATGCTTTTCCAATTTCCATTGGAAGTTGCACTTGTGGAAAAGGAGCCACTTCAGTAAAATTGTATTGATTATCCCTGAAGGGATGCATCCAAATTTCTTCAACATTTTCAATTATACCCGTTTTAACAACAGAAGTCCATTGGTCTGTAGGCAATGACTCATTTAATTGATATTTTTTATTTCTTTCAAAATCTGCTTTCGTAAATTCATATTGTACAATTATTTCATCTTGTTTTTCAGGTTGATATGCCCACCTTTTACCACTTGGTATAAATCTAATCCTACTTTTTGTAATCAATTCACCATCATTATTAACGAATGTTGCGAGATAAGTTAACTCTCTACATGGCTTAAAAACATCCCTTCTTTTAACAATACGCAATAATGAATCTAACTCTGGTGTTAATATCTCTTTTGAAGTTGCTCGATAGTCATATTTAGGAGCATCACTTGGAGTGCATTCAATCTTAATAAATTGTCCTCTCCACTCACTTGTACACCCAAACAAAATTAATAAGACAATTAAGTTCATACATGTCCTAAAAATGTTATTTATGCACATAAATTATTGATTGTAATTATATAGAAAACAGATTAAACGTTTTTACCTCCTTTTGATGAAAACAGAGAACTAACGTAATCCTCAGAGATTTATCAAGATCACATTAGTTCTCATGTTAAATAGCAATGTATTACATGATTTTTTTAATTAACAAGTTGAGATCCAATCTCCATCTCTAGTTGTATCACCTGCTCCTTGCCCACACCCGAAATTCTTTTCAGTACAGTCCCAAGTGTCAGTTTCGTATCCATTGCTTTCACCTCCTGTAATTTCAGAAAGGTTAATTTTTTCTAGTTTATCTTCTGAAAATAAATTAAATTCTTCCATAATTTTATTTGTTTATTTTGTGATTTTTATAATTAATTATAACAATAGAATTAGCATGTTGAATACCAATCTCCATCTCTACTGGAATCAGGAATACCACCAGCTCCAGTTACTTTAGTAGTACCATGACAAGTGTCAGTTTCAATTCCTGAAACTCCTCCAGAAATTGATTTGAGATCTGTTTTAGATAACTTTGAAAATTCAAATTTCGCAAAATCTTCTACTTTTTTCATAATTTTAAATTTATTTTATTCTCCTCTATCAAAGGGTTCGGAGAATATCCCTCGAAACGTTTCACCCACAAATCTACAACCTCCCACTGCCAAAATTTGTCATATTGAAAAAATTTCCCAAAAATCCTCCCTTTATCTTCAAAAAACAATCCTCATTAATCAATAATTGGAAAGAGAGAGACACTTTTCCTTCGTAGTAGTAACTCTGTCTTTCTTTGCAATATTTGATGGGGAAACCCATATCCTTGAGTTCGGAGATAAGGCGGTAGACTTTACGTTCAGAGATGTTAAAGCGTCGTGCCAGACTTGCTGGATTTCCGGTCGCTTTCATCCGAATCAGTTGGTCCAATCTCTCTAGTTGTCGTAGTTTTTCAAATAAATTAGACATAATTTATTATTTTTTTTAAAATCAATTCCTAACCAAATCCATCACCCGAGCAAAAACACGCTCCAAAATGCGCTTATCCTCCGTTATTATATCTGCCCTTCCCGTCATATTCTGATGAAAAGGAATCTTTCTTTTATAGGTTGTAAGTAAAGAGTCTTCAACCACAGACAGCTTCAATGCTACATTATACTGATAGCCCTGCTGCTCCACCTGTTGGGCGATGGCGGCAATCTTCCATATCTCTGCCTCCACCATGCCGTACTCTTTATAGGGATATTCATCTATATAGAGGTGTACGGTATTCCCCTTTTTTACTTTTCCGGCTCCTGTCGCGGGCATTTGGCAATAGGCATAGATGTCGTTTTTCTGCTGTCGGGGCAGTATGGTGAGTAGTATGGTGCCGGCGGTGAGCGCCAGTTCACCTTGTGTATTTGCCCGGAATACCGGTATGCCTCCGACGGGAGCGGTAATCAGGTAGCGTTGCTTCCACTTTTGGATATCGCCGATGTAGGCGCTACAAAGCTGCTGAAGATGGATGGTTTTATTGTGCTTTTCGGTCTCAAAGTCTCTTTCTATTTTCAGCTTTTGGGCGGTCAGGTTTTCGATTCG
>JALVEJ010000146.1 GCA_027031025.1 Flavobacteriales bacterium
TTTGCGGTTTTTGACGTGACTGCAAATGGTTCAAAACTTTGGCGCGTTGTAAGACATTGGCGTTGTCGGTTTCTTCTATTTGATAGGCACGCCTGTAAGATTCTGGAAAGAACAAAACGCGGTTTTCGCCGGCGAGATTTTGAAAATCGTTGTAATAGTAAGCGGCTTCTTCTTTGTCAGAAAAAATCAGCAAGAAAGGTTTGGCTTCCGTTTGATACAAGGCGGTCATTACAAAACTTAATGCCGATTCGCTTAACCTATCAATACCGATATGCCGGTGCGTTTGTATAGCGGAAAGTAGCTCGCTATGCTTAGGGCTTTGGCGGTATATATTTAAAATGTCTTGAAGGTTCAATGTTAAATTTTTTTTGCAAAGATACATAATGAGTTGAAAGTTGAAAGTTTTTGAGAATTCTCTATGGTATTGTTTTCACTTTACTTTTTCTTTCATCACTTACTCAAATAACCAAATAATCACTAAATTTGTTTTATAATCATTCGACTAGCATAATTGTTATGAAAATCCCCATCAACCAATGGTCCAAAGACGACCGCCCGAGAGAAAAATTGTTGCATAAAGGTGTGGCGGCTTTATCAGATGCCGAATTGATTGCCATATTGATAGGTTCGGGTAATAGAGAAGAATCTGCGGTAGCTTTATCGCAAAGAATTTTGAAAGATGCCGGCAACAACTGGAATCAACTGGCAAAACTATCACTCAAAGATTTGATGACATATAAGGGTATTGGCGAAGCCAAAGCTATTAGTATCGTTGCGGCATTGGAAATAGGGCGGCGACGAAATTTGTCCGAAGCGCTTGATCGCAAAGAAGTCAAAAGTTCGCGGGATGCTTTTGATTTGTTAGCGCCTAATTTGTCTGATAAATCCGTTGAAGAATTTTGGGTTATTTATATGCGTAAAAACACTGTAATTGGTGTTCAGCAATTGCATCAAGGCGGATTGGACAACTCTTTGGTCGATATCAGAATGTTGTTGAAAAGTTTGCTCGACAAAGAAGCGACTGATTTTATAGTTGCGCACAATCATCCGTCGGGGAGTTTGCATCCGAGTGAATCGGATAGAAAATTGACCCGAAAAATCAAAGAGGCGGTTAATTACTTGGATATTCATTTGTTGGACCATTTGATTGTTGCCGGCAATGACTATTATAGCTTTGCCGATCATCATGAATTATAATACCAATTATACTTTAATTATTTTTATACGATATCGTTTTTAAAACATTAAGACATTAAGGTTTTTAAGTACATTAAGCTTCTATAAAATCAAGCATTTAACAAATCTTAATTTCTTACCTATTATTTATTTTAACTTTAAACTAACCTATTCTATGTTTCAAGTAAAATTTAAAACCATCTGGGCAGATTTTGACCCCAATAGACACATGCGTCACTCGGCTTATAGTGATTATGCCGCCGAAGTGCGCGCCCGTTTTTTTCAAAAGCACAATCTTTCGCTTGACGATTTTGCCCATTTAAACATAGGTCCGATATTGTTTGAAGAGCATACCCGTTTTATCAAAGAGATAATAATGGGAACGGATATCACGATTGACATGATGCTGTCGGCAGCTTCGAAACATTTTGAACGTTGGGAATTTACCCATCATGTTTACAACGAACAAGGCACGTTATCGGCAGTTGTTAAAGTAAAAGGCGCTTGGATGGATTTGAAAAAACGAAAATTGACGGTCTTGCCACCGGATATTTTGGAAATATTAAAACGTTTACCCAAAAGTGAGGATTTTGAAACTATCATTCTTAAAAATAGAACATCATAAAATAAATGGCAATCGCTCATTTTTTCAAACCGGAAAGAATATGTATTTTTGCTCACTATTTTAAATCATTCTAAATTGCATGACTAATTTATTTGAACAACATCAAAAAAAACGAGCATTAAAAGAAAAAATATATTTTTACGGATTTTATACCGTGCTACTATATTTATTAGCTTTAACCATTGTATTAATCAGCAAAGATACCCAAACCTGTTTGTTTGATTGGTATTGTGTCTCTTCTAAAAAACAGTATTTGCAAGCGGCATTTATCTTGTATTTATATTTATTGGCAATAGTTATTATATTGATTCAAACTTACAAATTACTCGAAAAGTTAGTCGCTAAAAAAAATCATATCCGGTATTTCAAATATATTTTTTATACCATTCCTTTTGCAGTGGCAATGCTACTTTGGTTGGTCGGTACCAATCGTTCCGATATGTTGTTATTCACTGTTTTTTCCGGCATTATTTCTGTATTGGGGCTTTTGATGATTGAATTTCGGAAAAAGTAATAGCGTATTTTTGTAAAACTTTGTAAATTTATTCAATTCAACCAAAAACGCATTATTAGCTCATTTTTACTAATTTTATCCTTATCTTTGTCATAACAAACAAACATTAGAATGTCAAAATATATTTTCGTTTTTATTTTTCTGGGCTTTATCTCGTGCAAAAAAACCGAGAGAGATTACACTTATGACAATATTGATTTTAAGCAAGAGATGCGCAATTTTGTTAAACACATCAGCCATTATGCCAAAAACCAAAAACCCGGCTTTAACATAATTACCCAAAACGGAGTTGAGTTAATCACTGTAAACGGCAGACCGGATGGTATTACCCATTACGATTATGTTGATGCCTTAGATGCCCAATCACAAGAAGGTTTGTTTTACGGTTATGAGGTAGATGACATGCCTACAACACCCGATAAAATCCGTTATTTGAAACAATTTCTTAATAAAGCCAAAGCCCAAGACAAAACTATAATGATAACCGATTACTGTTCCTCACCTGATAACATCAGAAAATCAAGAGATAGTGTTGAACATAATCAATATATTGGTTTTACAGCTACACATCGAGAGTTGGACATCATTCCGCAGTTGCCTGTTCCAAATGAAAACCATCAAGATATAGACAACCTAAACCAAGCTAAAAACTATCTGTATTTGATTAATTATCAAAATTTTAGCAACAAAATGCGCTTATTAGAAAGCATTGCCGTTACCAACTACGATGTGGTCATTATGGACTTATTTTACCAAGGACAAGCTTTTACAACACAAGATTTGGAAAGACTAAGTCATAAAGCAAATGGAGGCAAACGATTACTAATAGCTTACGTATCCATTGGAGAAGCCGAAGATTATCGATACTATTGGCAAGCTTCATGGAATAACGACCATCCGGTATGGTTAGATGAAGAAAATCCTGATTGGCAAGGCAATTATAAAGTCCGTTATTGGGAAAAAGATTGGCAAGATATTATTTATGGTAACAACCAATCTTACCTAAAAAAAGTCATTGATGCCGGATTTGACGGCGCTTTTCTGGATGTCATCGATGCTTATGAATTTTTTGAACAAAAAACCGGTAATAATGACACAAGTGTTTCAAACTGAATGTTATATTTTTATTTATGCCCTTATTACGGCAATAGCGACCGGCTTAGGCGCTTTGCCTTTTATATTCATCAAAAAAATTACGCCAAGTGTTATGGGGATTTCCAATGCTTTCGCAGCCGGATTGATGACAGGCGCCAGTATCGGATTAATCATTGAAGCAGTTGAAATCAGTTACCCCAAACTTATTTTCGGGCTTTTTCTGGGTTTAATTTTTATTGGTTTGGTTGAATGGTTGCTACATAAAGCCGAGCGTTCTAATCGAGATACACCGGCATTTTTAGTCAATAAAGAAAGTTTTTTTAAAAACTATAAAACTGCCATGATCATTATCATTGTCATGACGGCGCATTCCGCTGCCGAAGGTATTGGTTTAGGAACATCGTTCGGTGGCACTTTCAAGTTCGGATTGATGATGACTATTGCTATTGCCATTCACAATATTCCCGAAGGACTGGCTATCAGTGCACCCCTGGTGGCTAAAGGCGTGCCTTGGTGGAAAGCCGCTTTGTGGAGTATTTTTACTTCGCTGCCACAACCGCTTTTTGCCGTTCCCGCCTTTATGTTTATTTCCTATTTTAAACAATATTTACCTATCGGATTGGGCTTTGCTGCCGGGGCTATGTTTTGGGTGGTTTTTGCCGATATCGTCCCCGAATCACAAGAACATATAGAAAACGAAAAAGCCGGAACCATCATTGTTTTGGCTATGATTGCTATGCTCTATTTGCAATATATTTTATAAAATATGTCAAACAATGTTTTAATAGTTATTTTTGTTTTAATGATTTTAAGCGCCATATTGTTTATTCAATGGGCAAAATCAAACCTCAAAACCGATATTGAAAATGACGCTAAACATATTTTTGGTGCCAAAGAAGATTTAAATGGCAATTTGTTTTTAGAATTTCAAGGCTATACGGTTTTACTAGAATATGATTTAGCCAATAACACCAGAGGTTTGTCCGAATATATTATTGCTAAAATCAAGCTTCCTCATCTTAACGATGAACAAATTAATGCCTGTAAAAAGTTTGTTGATATTAAGGAATCCGGCGGTAAATTATATGGTGTAATCTATACATCATGGGGTTATCAAGGCGAAAAATTCAGAAGGCGATTGGAAGAAAAACTCTCCCAACTTTCTGCTTGCATAAACTAATAACGCCACCTACCCAAATATGATCGGGGGCGATGGCGCATAAAAAACAACTTTTTAATTCTAAGCAAAATTTTCAAATTCAATGACTTCTCCGGCATCAGGATTAGCATGTTGATACGTGCTTTCAGAATCATCAATATAATGATGACGAGCATTTCTAATAGCCGGCAAACTAATCAATGCGACAAAAAACAGCACAATTACAGCTACTTGCAAATACATTTTAGTTTTTGGCTCAACCGGCAACATCTCAACGCCGGCATAAATTAAAGCAATAGGCCATAATCTGAAAATGTCTATAATGTCAAAATCTAAAATATTTAGATTGCGTAGCAAAAGCAATACGCCTAAAATGACGAGAAAAAATCCGGTGATAAGGTTACTTGTATTTTTCATAATATTATTTTTTTTATTGCTATTTGATGACGGGCGCTTCGATACATTCCTCTCTTCATTCGGAATACTCAGCGACCTAACTTCAACACCCTGACAAAAGTCGGTGCACTCAGCTACTTTTATTTTGCAATATCGGTTACAAAATATATTGAAGCAACCGGATAGCTAATGTCAAATATCATTTTCTTTCGAAATATCAATATTTTCATGCCTAATATCGCTATAAATCATAATTGCGCCGGTAATTATCAACAAAACCGGCCAAAAGTCTTCAAAATTCATTTCCGGAAAAAACTGTTCCAGTAATAAAATCAGTCCGAGAATGATAAACATCACTCCCGACCATAATTTGGTTGTTTGATTGCTATTCATCTGTTGCATATTTATTTGTTATTTTCAATTTTAACACCATTATCATCAATGTTGATTGAGGTATTTTCAGACTTGTCTTTGGCTTTAATTTTAATACCGTGATTATCGATTTTAATATGTGCCGCCCCATCATCATCTTTACCTTTTATCTCAATACCGCTATTGCTAATACGAACATTAACCCCTTCATCGTTCACATTCATATATGTTGAATCGCCGGAAATATCTTCATATTGTTTTATACAGACTATTTCATCATTTTGATTGGTCAAAAGTGCCGGAAAATCGCAGTCATACAAATAAGTCATGCCACTAACCGGCTCAGACAATTTTACAAACTTATTCTCAGGCACTTCGATACGGACTTGCACTTTACGCATACTGATTAAATTACCGGTCAGAAAACGCATCATAGAACTAAAAATCAATGTATTATCCAATGTGTCCTGTCGCGTTTCAAATTCTATTTCAAGTGCATTTTTCTTGGCATCGCGATAGGTAATACCTTCCGCTATCTTTTTTATTTTGAGATGAAACAAAGAATCTTTTGAAGGATAAAAATTAAATTTAATATGGTTACTGGTCGTATAATTCGGCAAGTTTTTTACAGGATTAAGGTCAAGATATAATGTGTCTTTGGCGGACAACCACTGTCGCTCTAAAGTCACAATCCGTGCTCTTTCATTTTTATGCGACAAAATGGAAACACTTTTGACAGACATATATACAAAAGCCAAAATCCATAAAGTAAAACCAATAATTAACCAATTTTTTTGGAACGGATTGGTATTTGGGAAAAGCATTTTAAAGCCCAATAAAAACAGTAGCACAACCGGAAAGGCTATCACAAAAAACACCAAAGTGCTGATCAATCCGATAGGAATATGCAAGCTTTTTGAAACCAAATTTTCATTCAAAATTAAATGCATATCCGAGATAGGCGAAAAACTCAAAGCCGAAATCAACAAACCGACTATTAATAAACCGGTTGCCAATACCAGCACAAAACCAATGATTTTAACCAAAAGATTTCCTATTTCGGAACCTGTGGTTTCAATGGTTTCGCCCAGATTGGTCTTTTTTTTGGCGGTTTCGTCAGTTGCCACCTGATCGACAATATTGTCCAAATTTGCCGATTCGCCTTTCATTCTGAGTTTATCAGAAGCCGTTCGGGCTTTGGGCACAATCAGCCACAGTAAGAAATACAACAAAATAAAACTGCCATGGGTCACAAATAATAAGACAACAAAAATCAGGCGCATAAGCGTCACATCCATACCGACATAATGCGCCAATCCGGCGGCAACACCCGCTATCATGGCATGATCCATATCTCTAAACAGAGATTTTTTAACATGCTTTGAAGCATTTATCATGTCCGGTTGAATGTCTTCTTCAAAATCTTCCGGTTGCCCCAAAACGACAATTACTTCATCAATATGTTTCTCGTTGATAACCTGTTGCGGACTCTGCTGTTTTTGCAATAACAATTCGGCAATTCGCGCTTCAATTTCGTTCATCACTTCATCGACATCCTCGGTTTGATGAATAGAACGGCGCACGGATTTTAAGTATTTTTTCAGTTTGTAATAGGCATTTTCTTCCAGATGAAATAAAATACCGGCTAAACTGATGTCAATGGTTTTATTCATTTTTCTGATTTTTTGAGTTTATTTTGGTTGATATGATTTACAGCATTGACCAATTCTTCCCAAGATTGGTGCATCAGCCCTAAAAATTCGTGTCCTTTGTCGGTCAAATAATAATATTTGCGAGGTGGTCCGGCGTTAGACTCTTCCCAACGGTAGGTCAAGTAACCGGCATTCTTCAAGCGTGTCAGCAAGGGATATACGGTACCTTCCACTACTATCATTTTTGCATCTTTCAGCTCTTGTAAAATATCGGAAGTGTAAGCCGCTTCTTGCTGACTGAGAATGTTCAGAATACAATATTCCAACACACCCTTTCGCATCTGTGATTTAATATTTTCAATTTTCATAAGTTTATTTTACTAATCTGATTGTCAACGGGTAACGAAACATTTCTCCATTGCCGGCTTTGATGGTTGCTACTAAAATCATGATGATTCTAAACAACGACAACAAGCCGAAACCAAAAACCAAAATCCATAAGCCGGGCAATGATAACACAACACTTACAGGGTCAGGATTTTCGGTTGCCAAAACCGACAACACCGGCGATAAAAACAAAATCAACCCAATGATGAGTAATAAAAACTGATACAAGAAAATACTCAGATTAAAATTGAGCGCTTCTTTGCCGTTCTCATCGACAAAAGAACTTTCATTACGCCAAATCATCCATGTAATTAGTGGTCCAACAATACTTCCGAAAGGTATGCCTATCAAAGATGATAAAGCGCTGATATGAACAATTGCCGCATGAGAGGTTTCTTCCGGTGTCGGTTTTTGTGAAATTTTAGTCAGTGTTTCCATAATTCAATTTTTCTGATTTTATATTTAAATAACGAATAACCTATAACTTTGTTACACCTACAAATATATAATAAATAGTATTATGTTATGCAAAGTATCATTATTTTTTTTCAATAAACACCTAAAAGCTTAATTATCAACATAATGCAATAAACATAAAAAGAATAAAACAGCACTTTACAGCTTAATAGTTATCAAATATTCATGATATTATTGTTTCAAACCGCAATTTTTTTAAAACTTCGTATCAAAAAAGTGTAACTTTGTAAAAAAAGAAAAATGAATTTTTCACAAGCGGATATCGACCAAATCAATAAACACGGACTTAAAATTGAAGAAGCTAAACGACAAATCAATATTTTAAAAAACGGATTGCCTTATACCAAAGTATTAGAACCGGCAAAAGTTGGAAACGGCATTGTTCAACTCGACAAATCAGATCAGGCATTTTATCTTGAACTTTTCGATAAAGAAAAATCACAATATAGCTTACAAAAATTTGTGCCGGCATCGGGAGCTGCTACCCGGATGTTTAAAGATTGGACTTTTTTTCATAACAATTACCAACCCGGTCGACATTATTACGAACGCTTTGTGCGGCAACATCAACTAAAAAATATGGAAGCCGGTTTGGATGATTTTCTCAACAATTTTCCGGGCTATGCATTTTATCAAGATCTGATGGATGTGATAAAAGATAACCTGTCCGGTTACTTTCAATTGGATGAAAATGAACAAGTTTGGCAACTAATACATTATACCTTATCAGAAGAAGGGCTGGGTTATGCAAAAAAACCAAAAGCTTTTATCAAATTTCACAGCTATAACAAAAATCAAATCAAAACGGCCCTTGAAGAACATTTGACCGAAGCCGAAGCTTACACAACGACCTCACAACAAAAACCCAAGGTAGAATTTAGTATTTCGCCACAACATCAAACGGAATTTGAGCAAATACGCCTTAAAGTTCAGACTAAACAAGATATCGAAATTACCAATTCGTTTCAAAAACCGGAAACCGATACGGTTATGCTTGATATAGAAACCGGAGAATTAGTGCGAGATGACAACGGCAATCTCGTATTTCGCCCGGGAGGACACGGCAGTTTAATTGATAATATTCAAGATTTGGATGCCGATATTATTTTTATCAAAAATATTGACAATGTTCAAAAAGGCAAAGCACAAGAAACGACCATACGATACAAAAAAATACTTGCCGGATATTTGATGAATTTACTTAAACAAAGACAAAGATTTTTAGAAAAATTATCAAAAGAAAAACCGGTTGGAGAAGCTTTACAAGAGATTGAAAACTTTGCCCGTCAAAAACTAAACATCAATTTCATTGAAGGTTATGACACTTTAAACAACAGCGGTAAAAGACGATATCTGGCTTACAAACTTAACCGCCCCATAAGAGTTGCCGGAATGGTTAAAAATACCGGCGAGCCGGGTGGCGGCCCCTTTTGGGCAAAAGATCAAAACGGGATTAAATCCTTGCAAATTGTCGAAAAAGCCCAAATTAATCCCGATGATCCGCAACAACAAGCCATTTTAAATCAAGCCACGCACTTCAATCCGGTAGATTTGGTGATCAGTATTAAAGATTATAAAGGTCATAAATTTAATTTGAAAGAATTTATCAACGAAAAAGCGGCTTTTGTCACGGAAAAATCTTATAACGGCAAACCGGTTAAAGTTTATGAACGTCCGGGCTTATGGAATGGTGCAATGGACGGTTGGAATACCATATTTATTGAAGTGCCATTGGCAACATTCAGTCCGGTCAAAACCGTTACCGATTTGCTTAAACCCGAACATCAATAATTTTTTTAAGGAAATGAGAAATTGATAATTCTTTCTGCTTTTTAGATTATTTTTTTAGATTATTAAGTTCTTTCATTTTACTCACTGTTTCAGACTTAATTTCTGCTTGCAATTTGAAGAGTTGAGGAAATAATGAGATAAGAAGTGCAGGTCACTGAGTGATACCGATGCTAATCGGGATTGTATCAAAGTGACCGGATTTATTTGATTACAAATGTTTGATCTTTTAAACCACAAAAAGCACATGAGTTCACATAAGTTTTTCTTTTGAACCATTAAGACATTAAGGTTATTGAGTTTTTTCTTTTATGTCTCCTATGGTTTTTTTAAGAATATCAGGTGTTAGAATTTATTAGCTCTTCTCATTTCACTCCGAGGAATTAAGAAGTTGAAATTTCCGGTATGAATAATATACAGGAATGACAGTGATTAGAAAAGTTATCGCTAAAAAAACGTATAAATTAGTCGATTTATTCAACATTAATCCGGATAAAATAATTAAAAATCCTCCTGTAAACCACATTTTTCCGGCTAATGCATGGGTTCGCTTCCAAACTTGTTCGTTTTCCAAAGTCCAAGGTGTTCTGATGCCGATAAAATAATTGGGTTTTATGGTTTTGAAATAATTACCTAAAATAATGTATAAAACACCTATAAACATCAAAACATAATTCGGATTGGCTAAGGTCCTTGTTTTTGCCGAATAAATAATAAACAAAGCCAAAAATGACATAAAAGTTGTTAATAAAAATTTGATTTGCCCGTATTTGTTAGCCATTTTTTTAATTTGACCTTTCGGATCAATTTTAGGAATGACCAACATAATTAAATACAAGGAAACCGGTAACATAAGCGTTACCCATAACAATTCGGTTTTACTGCCATATCTGTCAATATCTCCGTTTATATTCCAGTGCATCGGCACTTTTTCCGGCAAAGCATGCCAAATAAATGCCAAGTAAATAAACGGTATGGCTATTATTAAAAGGTAAGGTAATTCTTTTTTTAAGTTCATTTTTCTTTATTTTTTAAAGTGATAATCCAATTTAATAAATCCTCCAAAATACTGGTGTTCAACGAATAAACTACAAATTGCCCTTGTTTTTCGCTCGTAATCAAACCGGCACGTTTGAGCAAATCCAAATGATGTGAAATGCTGGGTTTGGTCATCTGAAATTGCTGTGCAATTTCGCCGGCATTCATATCCCGTTCTTTTAATAATTCTAATATTTGCCTGCGGGTTTTGTCATTAAGCGCTTTGAACAAAACATTCATCATTAATTAAATATTTAGACAAATATCTAAATAATATTTTTAATCTCCAAATTATATTAATAAACATTGTTGTCCGGTAAAATTACCAATTTTTTAGAAAAAGCGAGGTTTGAAAAAATCGCCCCTCGCTATTATCTTTGCATTAGCAAATTCATAAATTGCAAAGATATGAGCAAAGATAAAAATTTTAT
>JALVEJ010000147.1 GCA_027031025.1 Flavobacteriales bacterium
TTAATTGCTTGTGCATTTCGCGCACCAGTGGATAGACATTATAATTATATGTAGGAATTAATACCGAAATCATTGATTCAATTCAAGCTCTACTTCAAACAATTTGCCGTTTTCACATTGAAAAGTTCTTGATGGATATTGGTATATCAAAGCGTAATCATGCGTAGCCATAATTACAGTTTGTCCGTTTTTATTGAGTTCTTGCAACAGATTCATAATATCTTTGGATGTTTCCGGATCTAAATTACCGGTGGGTTCGTCGGCTAAAATCAGTTCGGGTTCGTTGAGTAAAGCACGGGCAATAGCCACTCGTTGTTGTTCACCGCCCGAAAGCTGATGTGGTAAACGATATATTTTATCCAACATGCCTACTTGCATCAAAACTTTTTCTATTTGTTGTTTGATTTTGGTCTTATCTTTCCAGCCGGTGGCACGTAAGACAAATTTGAGGTTGTCAAACACATTACGGTCAGTGAGCAACTGAAAATCTTGAAAAACAATACCAAGTTGGCGTCTCAAATAAGGAATTTGCTTTTTTTTAAGTTTGCGCAAATCAAAATCCACCACGATACCTTTACCTTTTTCCAAAGGCAATTCGCCATACAAAGTTTTGAGCAAACTGCTTTTGCCGCTGCCCGTCGACCCGATCAGATAGTAAAAATTGCCCCGTTTTACTTCTAAATTAACCCCGGTCAAAACCGGTTTTTGACGTTGCAAAATATGAGCGTTTTCAAGATAAACCAATATGTCTGACATAGCTTAAAACTTGTAAAGTTTATAAAAAACGAAGTTACGAAAAAAATATTGGATTTCTTTTTTATTAATGAGACTTTAATCCAAAACCTAACAGACGATAAAGGATATTGCTTATATTTACTGTATTCTTTTTATGATAATTAAAATAGCGTTTGATTAAAATATCTTATATCTTAAACTTTTTTAAAAAATTATAATAATTGTAAATCCCTGAAAAGGTTAACCGTTTTTGATAAAACGCCTTTTTTTCAACGACTCCTCAATTTGCCACATCATCATATCATTTTCTTAATATTTTTTGTAAATCTTTGATTTTCGAAGTAAGTTTGCATTCATAAAAAAACAATCATAGATAAATACCGATTATGTTACAAATAAATCGAATAAGAGCGGAAAGAGCAGCTATTATAGAAGCGATGAAAAAACGCAATTTTGATGCAACCGACCTCATTGATAAAGCTGTTGCACTCGACGACTTGCGCAAAAAAACACAAACCGAAAACGATAATTTGTTAGCCGAAATGAACAGGCTTTCAAAAGAAATCGGACAATTATATAAAAGCGGAGAACCTAAAAAAGCGGAAATTTTAAAGCAAAAAACCACGCAAATTAAGGCACAAATCAAGCAGTTGACCGAACAATTAGAACAAGCAAAAGCCGATTTGCAAGAGGTTTTGTATCAAATTCCGAATGTGCCGCATCCATTAGTACCTTTTGGGAAAGATGAAGCAGACAATGAAGTAGTTTTTGAATATGGTGATATATTAAATTTGCCCGACGATGCTTTACCGCATTGGGAATTAGCCAAAAAATACGATTTGATTGATTTTGATTTGGGCAACAAAATTACCGGTGCAGGTTTTCCGGTTTATAAAGGCAAAGGCGCTAAACTACAACGGGCTTTAATCAATTATTTTCTCGATAAAAACGAAGCTGCCGGTTACCGTGAGATGCAAGTGCCACACTTAATCAATGAAGCTTCCGGATACGGAACCGGACAATTACCCGACAAAGAAGGGCAAATGTATGTGGTAGAACGCGATGGGCTATATCTGATACCAACAGCGGAAGTGCCGGTAACCAATCTGTATAGAGACGTGATGTTAAAAGCTTCCGATTTTCCTATAAAAAATACAGCCTATACGCCTTGTTTCCGACGCGAAGCTGGCTCTTACGGGGCGCATGTGCGCGGGTTAAACCGCTTGCATCAATTTGATAAAGTCGAAATAGTCCGGTTGGAACATCCCGAACATTCTTACCAAGCATTGGACGAAATGGTGGAACATGTCAAGCAAATACTGATAGAACTCGGTTTGCCTTTTAGAATTGTCCGATTATGTGGAGGCGACTTGGGTTTTACTTCTGCATTGACTTATGATTTTGAAGTTTGGTCGGCTGCGCAAAAACGTTGGTTAGAAGTTAGTTCGGTTTCCAATTTTGAGACTTTTCAAGCCAATAGGTTAAAATTACGCTTTAAAGATACCGATGGTAAAAAACGTTTGGCACATACTCTAAACGGCAGTTCACTTGCCTTACCCAGAGTCGTAGCGGCTTTGCTTGAAAACAATCAAACGGAAGCAGGCATAAAAGTGCCCGAAGTTTTACAAAGCTTTTTAGGGTTTGACATCATCAATTAAAACAGTATGTATCCTTTTGTATGCGTTATATTGTAGTCCAAAACAATATGGCTAATAAATCAATTCTTGTTTGAAAACCATTAAGAAATTAAGATATATTAACCATTGGACTTCATTCTTTTGATGTTGAAAAAACGCTGAACATTTAAATGTATGACATGTCTTCCTGAAAAAATCAGCTTGTTTTATGATACCGGTTTTATAAATAATTTTTCTTGAAAAAAATCTCTTTGATTTTTAAGCGGATTATCGTAATTTTAACTTCTATATGAAAAAACCGGACAAAAAATCAGCTTTACGAGAAGTTCAAGGCATTGACAATAGCCCCCGTTTGAATCGCTCATTGATTGCCAAACTATCTAAAAAACGGGCATTACCCAATATTGACGATTTGGTTCAAAAAGTATTGTCCGGAGATCAAATAGCTCTTAGTAAAGCCATCACTTTAATTGAAAGCCGGCACCCTAAACATTTTGATTTGGGACAACAAGTCATCAAAAAATGTTTGCCTTATGCAGAACAGTCCGTTAGAATAGGAATTACCGGTGTGCCGGGCGTTGGTAAAAGTACATTTATTGAAAGTTTAGGTAAACATTATACAAAACAAGGACATAAAGTTGCCGTATTAGCCGTTGACCCTAGTAGTAGCCTCTCAAAAGGAAGCATTTTGGGCGATAAAACCCGGATGGAAACTTTGGTAAGAGACCCGAATGCCTTTATTCGTCCCAGTCCGTCAGGCAATAATCTTGGCGGTGTTGCCCGTAAAACCCGTGAAACCATTATCTTATGTGAGGCTGCCGGATTTGACCGGATTATTATAGAAACGGTTGGGGTGGGGCAATCGGAAACTATTGTCCATTCTATGGTTGATTTTTTTCTGTTACTCAAATTAGCCGGTGCCGGTGATGAGCTGCAAGGTATCAAACGCGGTATCATAGAAATGGCAGATTTAATTGTCATCAACAAAGCCGAAGGTGATAATATAAATCAAGCTCGTTTGGCTCAAAAGGCTTTTCAAACGGCGCTACACTTTTATCCGCCTAAACCCAGCGGTTGGACCCCAAAGGTTTTACTGGCAAGTGCTATAAACCATCAAGGCATTGAGCAAGTTGCCAATGAAATCAAAACTTATATGCAATTGACCCGGGAAAACGGTTTTTTTGAACAAAACCGCTTGGAACAAAACAAATATTGGTTGTATGAAACGGTCAACCAAAGTCTTAAAGAAAATTTTTATAAAAAACCCGAAATCAGAGAAAAATTAAAAAAACTGATTAAAAAAATAGAAAAAAAACAAATAACAGCTTTTGAAGCTGCGGAAATTTTATTAAATTCGTAAGCCTAAAAAATTTGTTTTTAAGATATGAAGTTTTTAAGAAAAAATTTGATTGATATTACCATTTTTATCCTATTACAATATTTTTTCACTTCATTTATTTTGATATATTTATATACCGGAGGTAATGCCATATACCATGATGATCAGGTTTATGCTTGGCATTTAAATTATCTCAGTGATTTAGGTCGAGCCTTTTATTTTAACGGAAATGAAAACCCGTTTTGGATATTTTACGGTTTGTCTTTGGGATTAGTCGGTATTGGTACATTTTTATATTTTTATCTGTTAAGCGCGCTTATTAAAAATAAGGTTATCAAACTACTCATTATTTTATTTAGCATATTGTCGGGTATCGGGTATATATTAATTGGTTTTTATCCGGTTGATTTATATTTTACCAAGCACATCAGTGCCGGAATGCTGGGTTTTTACAGCTTTTTCTTTGCCAATCTGCTTTTGGTTATGTTTATTAACAGAGAAAAATATCGACTGATATATCATCTAACATTATTATTAATTTTCTTATTTTTAGGAAGGATGCTTTCCATATTTATAGCTCATCAAGCCGGTGCCGATAGTCTGTATATGTTACAAATCAAAACCATATCGCAAAAAATAGTAGTATATGGGCAAATTATTACTTCGATTATGATTTTATGGAGTCTTAAAAAACAAGCTTTATATTCAGGAAGATAAAGTTTTTGTTAAA
Source organism: Flavobacteriales bacterium (assembly GCA_027031025.1). Lineage (GTDB taxonomy): Bacteria > Bacteroidota > Bacteroidia > Flavobacteriales > Flavobacteriaceae > WGBX01. The sequence continues at coordinate 4,442 of JALVEJ010000147.1, forward strand.
ATTTGATATTTGCTCCATAAAAAGTTTTTATCTTGCCGCCCAAAATTTGGTGAAAATGGGTAAAAACATATTAGGTATATTTTCTTTCTTAATATTTTTCTTGTGTCAATCAATGAATGCCCAAGGACCTGTGCAACAAAAGTTGGATACAATTACCATTGCTTCCTTCGGAACCGGAAAATATATAAAGACTTTTCCAAAAACCATAAAAGTAATCCAAATTAAGACCTTGGAATCTGCAGGTATTGAAAGTTTGGACGATTTGTTAAATTTGATTGCCGGCATAGATGTTCGCACACGCGGCAGTAAAGGCGTGCAATCGGATTTGAGTATTCGGGGCGGTAATTTTGATCAAGTTGTTATTCTGCTTAATGGCATCAAAGTCAATCATCCACAAACCGGTCATCATAATTTGGATTTACCGGTAGATATCAGCATGATTGATCGTATTGAAATATTGGAAGGAGCATCCGGACAAAATTTTGGGGTCAATGCTTATAGCGGTGCAATTAATATTATAACCAAAAATCCCGAAACCAAACAAGCGCATTCGGCTTTAAAAGCCGGTCAATTCGGTTACCTTAAAACCGATTTTGACCTGGCACATAGTTTAAAAAAAATGGCTGTATACAATGGATTTACTTATCAACGGTCCGATGGTTATTTAGCAAATGACTCCATTAACAACACCGATTTTTACAGTATTAAAGATTTTATTCACATTCGCTATACGGATGATACATTTCCGGTGGACTTGCAAGCGGGTTACCATCAAAAAGATTTTGGCGCCAATAGTTTTTATACTTCCAAATATCCTTGGCAATATGAAAAAACGCGAGGTTATTTTGCTAATATTTCCAGTCGGTTCGGCAAAAAAATACACTGGCAGCCGGTTTTGTTTTATAAATTACATTTTGATGAGTTTCAGTTGTTTAGAGAAAGTGTTTATCATTACCGAAACGGCTATTATATTCATGATAAAGACACTGCGCAATATGCCCCACACATTTATTATCCCGGACACAATTATCACAAAACGCAACAATGGGGCGGCAAAATTCAAGGTAATTTTAGTTCGAAATGGGGTTATACATATTTAAATATTGCGCTTCGTAACGAAAAAATTTGGAGTAACAAATTGGGAAAAGATTTGATAAAACCCATCGTGATAAATGACAGGGCAGCCTATACCAAATCGGATGAACGAACCTATTTGGAAGTTTTGTTAAATCAATCTAAAACATGGGGGAAATTAGAATTGGGTATCGGTGCCAATGTGCTATATGAAAAACAATTTGACTGGCAATTCAACGGCGGAGGATATATCAGTTACCGGCAAAATCATTGGACACATTATATTAATGTTAGCACAGCATCGCGCTTGCCCACGTTTACAGATTTGTATTATCAAGGGCCGGCAAATATTGGCAATCCCGATTTGCAACCCGAAACGGCCATAACTTATGAAGCCGGAAGTAAATTTTTTAATGCACATAATGCTATTACAGCCAGTATCTTTTTAAGGCAATCTAACAATACGATTGATTGGATAAAATACCAACCGGCAGATAAATGGCAACCTCAAAATTTAACCCGATTACAAACATTTGGGATAGAATTGAGTGCGATACATCGTTTTAAAAAAGGCATTTTAAAAAAAATAAGTTTTTCTTATGCATATTTAAATATGACCAAGGATAGAGATGTGTATTTTATATCAAAATATGTATTGGATTATTTAAAACACAAAGCCAATTTGTTGCTAACACATCATTTCTTTTTCGATACCGAAATGACTTGGACAACTGTTTACAAAAATCGTAACGGACAATATTTGGACTTTAAAGATGGACAATATCAACTTTTTGATTATCAACCTTATTGGCTTGTCAATATGAAGTGGTCTAAACAACTTAAACGGACACGTTTAGGCTTAAGTATTGAAAATGTTTTGAATGTCACATATAACGATTTGTCCTACATTAAAATGCCCGGACGCTGGATTATTTTTGAAATAGACTATAAAATCAAGTAAATGACTTGTTCTAAAACAGGTTGACCGGAAAAGCCAATAAAATAGCATAAGGAACAATTTTTTAGCCGTTATGGTTTTTGGCTCTATATTTATTTTGGTAGATTTGATAGATTTGTTTTGGTATTATTTATAGACAAGACCATAAAAACATGCATAGTATTCCAAGGCATGGGGTAAATATTATTAATGATTGTCTTTCTGATATAAATACTTAATAATTCCATCAGCCAAACCTATTTTAGGGACATAAATTTTTTCGGCACCGCTCCATTGCATAGCTCGACGGTAAATTTTAGCAGCCGGAATAATCACATCGGCACGGTCGGGATTCATATCAAGCTCTTTAATCCTGTCTTTGTAAGGCATAGATTTTAAAAACTTATATTGGGCATCCAAATACACTTTGGACAAAGGCGCCCCTGGAACTTTACCGGACATTTTAAACAATTTATTGATATTGCCACCGGAGCCTATCAAATATACTTTGTCATATTTTTTGGTATGTGCTTTAACCCATTGTTCGGCTTTGTCCCATTCACTTTTATCAACCATGTCTTTCAACAGTCTTACAGTGCCTAATTTAAAAGATTTTGAAGCGATTTTTTTACCATTATGAAATATGCTAAATTCCGTAGAGCCGCCACCCACATCCACATACAGGTAAGTGCGATCCCGGTCAAGCAAATCTTCCAAGTCGGTGCTGGCTATCAGTTCGGCTTCTTTGGCTCCATCGATGATATGAATATCAATACCAGTTTTTTTCTTAACTTCTTCTACTATCTCTCTTCCATTTTTTGCTTCTCGCATAGCAGAAGTTGCAACAGCCATAAACCGTTCAACTTCATGAGCTTTAATCAGATACTTAAAAGCCATCATGACATCCATTAACCGGCGTTTATTTCTTTCAGATATTTTACCGGTTACAAAAACATCGGCACCCAAACGTATTGGTACACGCACCAAAGACACTTTTTTAAATTTAACCTTGTTGCCGTTTTCTATAATATTGCTGATTAACAACCGGACAGCATTTGACCCAATATCAATAGCAGCGTATTTTTTGATTTTCATTTGTAATAAGCTTGTTTTGATTCAAAATTACAATTTTTTTGTAAGAAAAATATAGCATTGTTTTAAATTCGGGTAAATTGATTCAAATAAAAACCTAATTTTATAAAATGACATCATCAAAAATCATAAATTATAAAAAAAATGTTAAATTTGTGCTTTAACTTTAAAATTGTGCAATTATGTCCGGAATTATGGATTTATTACAAGGCTCTATGGGGCAAATGATTATTCAAGGAGTTGGCTCTCAACTGGGACAAGACACTTCCAAAACGCAATCGGCTTTAAGCGCCGCCATTCCTATGTTAATGGGGGCTTTAAAGAAAAATGCCGCTAATCCTGAAGCAGCATCTGGTTTATTAAACGCTTTAAACAGCAAACATGATGGTAGTCTGTTAGACAATATATCAGATATTTTCGGTGGCGGAAATGTAAACGAAGAAGTCATTGAAGACGGTGATAAGATTTTAGGTCATGTGCTGGGAGAAAAAAAAGAAGTGGTTGCGGCAGCTATCAGCAAACAACATGGTTTGGATATGGGTTCGGCTATGAATATTCTAAAAATGGCCGCCCCAATTGTCATGGGTATGTTGGGTAAGCAAACCCGTCAGGCAAATGTTTCCAATCCTACCGATTTAACCAATATTATCGGTAATATGATTGGTGGACACCAAGAAGCGACACAACATAGTAGTTTTATTGAAAACTTATTAGACCAAGATGGAGACGGAAGTGTTGTGGATGATTTGTTTAATATGGGCAAAAAATTCTTTGGAAGGTAATTTTTTTCTAAGCAATTTTACGAAAAGCCATTCGATATTGAGTGGCTTTTTGTTTTTGAGCCAAATTAATTTAATAGCTTTTTTGCGTATCTTTGCGATTAATTCAATTTTGAAAAAGCATGGCAATTATCAATAATATCAGAAACTTTTCCATTATCGCCCATATAGATCATGGCAAAAGCACTTTGGCTGACCGTTTGTTGGAATATACTGGCGCTATAACCGATAGAGAAAAACAAGATCAGGTTTTAGATGATATGGATTTGGAACGTGAAAGGGGTATTACTATTAAAAGTCATGCCGTGCAAATGGATTATATCCACAATGGTGAAGCTTATAAACTTAATTTGATTGACACACCCGGACATGTAGATTTTTCTTATGAAGTGTCGCGTGCCATTGCGGCTTGTGAAGGCGCTTTATTGATAGTTGATGCCGCACAAGGTATTCAAGCACAAACCATTTCTAATTTGTATTTGGCTTTAGAGAATGATTTAGAAATCATACCGGTTCTTAACAAAGTGGATTTGCCCAGTGCCAAGCCTTTGGAAGTTACTGACGAAATAGTGGATTTGCTGGGTTGTGAACCCGATGACGTGATATGGGCAAGTGCCAAAACCGGTGAAGGAATCGATAAAATTGTGACGGCAATTATTGAAAAAATTCCGCCACCACAAGGTAATCCGCAAGCGCCGTTAAGAGCTTTGATTTTCGACTCCGTTTACAATCCTTACCGGGGTGTAGAAGTCTATTTTAGGGTTTTTGACGGTAAAATCAAAAAAGGACAAAAAATAAAATTTATGGCAACCGGCAAAACTTATGATGCTGACGAAGTGGGTTATCTTAAACTCAAACAATTGCCCGCCCCCGAAATTACAACAGGTGATGTCGGCTACTTGGTTTCCGGAATCAAAGATGCCCGCGAAGTCAAAGTCGGTGATACTATTACTGATGCACAAAATCCGACAACCAAACCTATTGAAGGATTTGAGGATGTTAAACCTATGGTTTTTGCCGGTATTTACCCGGTTGAAACCGATGAGTATGAAGAGTTGAGAAGCGCTATGGAAAAGTTGCAACTCAATGATGCCAGTTTGACCTTCGAACCGGAATCGTCGGCGGCATTAGGTTTTGGATTTAGAGCCGGATTTTTGGGTATGTTGCATATGGAAATTATTCAAGAGCGCTTGGAACGTGAATTTGACATGAATGTTATTACAACCGTGCCTAATGTTTCTTACCATGCTTATACCAAAAAACATCCTGACAAACCGGTGATTGTGAACAACCCTTCGGAATTGCCGGAGCCTTCAAAATTGGACAGGGTTGAAGAGCCTTACATTAAAGCCAGCATTATTACCAAGTCCGATTTTATTGGACCTATCATGACTTTAGCACTCGAAAAACGCGGACAAATCACCAATCAAGTATATTTGACTCCCGAACGGGTTGAATTGAGTTTTGATATGCCTTTGGCTGAAATAGTTTTTGATTTTTATGACCGTTTAAAAACCGTTTCAAAAGGTTATGCTTCTTTTGATTATCACCCTATTGGTATGCGAAAATCTAAACTGGTCAAAGTTGATATTCTGCTCAACGGCCAACCCGTTGATGCCTTATCAGCTTTGGTTCATGCTGACAATGCTTATGAAATCGGAAAGAAAATGGTGCATAAACTCCGTGGTTTAATTCCACGTCAACAATTTGACATTCCGGTTCAAGCCGCTATTGGCTCAAAGATTATAGCCCGTGAAACTATCAAAGCACTGCGTAAAGATGTTACTGCTAAATGTTATGGAGGTGATATCTCTCGTAAACGAAAACTGCTAGAAAAACAAAAGAAAGGAAAAAAACGTATGCGTCAAGTTGGTAATGTTCAAATACCGCAGTCTGCATTTATGGCGGTGTTAAAGTTAAATGATTAGATTTTTTTACTACAGCTTCCATAATTCAATATGGTCTAAACATTAAATAATACCATTTTTCAACATTAAGACATTAAGGTTTTAATAACGCACGCTTCTTAACGTATCTTAATCTTAATGGTTAAATTTTTTAAATATTTATTGCCGGATGGAAACCCTGTTAGTTTTAGACCATTTTATTAAACCATACAAATACTTTTTGACTAATTTATCTCTGAAATTGGAATAATCCCCTGAATTGAAAAAAGTTACATAAAAAAAAGCCATGATGTTAAAACATCACGGCTTTTAGTTCAAAGTGGTACCTCGCAGAATCGAACTGCGGACACAAGGATTTTCAGTCCTTTGCTCTACCAACTGAGCTAAGGTACCATTTGATATTTGAGTACTCGGGGCGGGACTTGAACCCGCACGGACATTACTGTCCATTGGATTTTAAGTCCAACGTGTCTACCAATTCCACCACCCGAGCCCGTTAGACTGTAAAAAAAAAGAGCGAAAGACGGGATTCGAACCCGCGACATCCACCTTGGCAAGGTGGTGCTCTACCAGCTGAGCTACTTTCGCTTTTGCTTTGCGAGTGCAAATATAAAACCTTTTTGCATTCTAAAAAAATTTTTTTATTAAAAAATTTACTTTTTTTTCACTTTTTTTCTTGGGTTATTCTAAGTGTCTGATTGACTTAAAATTATTATTTTGTTTTTAGTAACACGACAAATCGTAAATTTTAAAATTTAAAAACCACATAAGACACATAAGAACACAAAAAAACTTATATGAACT